>JAXDLD010000126.1:0-8260 GCA_034666805.1 Acidobacteriota bacterium | reverse complement strand
GCCTGGGCCCGGCACTGCTTCTCCCAGGCCTTCCGGTCTTCGGGAGAAAGATTTTCCGCCAGGTAATCGAGCGTATCGAAAAGCTTTACTTTGAGCGTTCCGTCCTCTTCCATCTCGACGAACGAATCGAGGACGCGCACCTTCCGGCCGCCCAACCACTCGGCGTTCCACTTATCCTTGGCGAACCGCGCATAGGAGAAGACGAGAGCGGAAAAATAGGATTCGTAAACGATTCCTTTTTTGTTCTTGGTATCTTCCCGGAACCACTTCTGGAACTGTTCCGCCCAGGAGATGATGGCGCCGCTGAAGCTGAATTTACCGGGACCTAGGCTTTTCCATGACATGAGCTCTCCTGTGCCAAGACACACACATTTCAATCCATCATGGACCAGAATTTAGAATAAGTCAAATTTTTGAACCATGAGACCGCGATATAGTGGCGTCTCTATGCAAGCTCTTGTGAGATTCGCTCGATGAGCAGCTCCTCCCGTCGCCCCCCACGTCTCCAGGGCCTCGCCGAGCCGGGCCGTCCGGCAGCCGAGAGGAGCCGGGCCGACGAATGGCGGGCCCTCGTCGCCGGGGTGCTCGGCGTCTGCGCGCTTCTTTACCTCCTGCCCCAGCTCTCGCTGCTCGCGGACACCCGGGGCTACCAGGCGGCTCCGGCGACCCTCACCGGGGTGCAGCGGCAGATCTCCCCAGCGTCCTTCTCCGGCCACCCGAAGAAATTTCGCCTCTGGACCGAGCGGCGGGAGTCCATCGTCTACCGCTACACCGCGAACGGCCAATCTTACGAGGGTGCCGACACCGTCTCCGACCTGCCGCGAGGCCCGCTGACCATCTGGTACGACCCGGCCGAGCCCGGTCGCTCGGTCGCCCTCCGGCCCCGGGCGCTGCCGGTCGTGATCGAGCTCGTCCCGGCGCTCGCTCTCCTCCTCTATGGCTTCGTCGGGCTGCGCCGGGGAGCGCGGCAGCGCCGCGGCCGTTTCGGCCCGTGAGGGGACGAGCGCTCAATGCCATAATTCCCCGGTTGACCAAGGAGATGTGTATGACCCGGCTCGCCTGGCTCACTGCCCTCGCTTCGTTGCTCCTCGCCGGGAGCCTCCCGGCTCAGCCGGACGCCCCCTTCGACCTCGTCCTCGAGCACGGCCACGTCGTCGACGGCACGGGCTCCCCCTGGTACTCGGGGGACGTCGGCATCCGGGACGGCCGGATCGCGGCGATCGGCAATCTCACCGGGGCCCCCGCGAAGCGGCGGATCGACGTCGCTGGCCGGGTGGTGGCGCCCGGGTTCGTCGACATGCTGGGGCAGTCGGAGCTCACCATCCTCGTCGAGCCCCACCTGCCGTCCAAGGTCTTCCAGGGGATCACGACCGAGGTGACCGGTGAGGGCGGCTCGGCCGCGCCGCTCTCGGACGCCCTGGCGGCCGAGGACCGGCGGGGCTACGAGCACATGGGGATCACCCCCGACTGGCGGACTTTCGCCCAGTACTTCACCCGGCTCGAGAAGCAGGGGATGGGGATCAACCTCGCGAGCTACATCGGCGCCACCCAGGTGCGGCGGCTGGTCATCGGCGAGGAGAACCGGCCGCCGTCGCCGGAGGAACTCGAGAAGATGAAAGCCCTCGTGCGGGAGGCCATGGAACAGGGGGCAGTGGGGGTCTCGACCTCCCTCCAGTACGCGCCCGCCCCCTACGCTTCGACCGAAGAGCTGATCGCGCTCGCCGCCGAGAGCGCCCGCCACGGCGGCATCTACGCGAGCCACATGCGGAGCGAAAGCGACGCCGTCCTGGCGGCGATCGACGAGGCGATCCGGATCGCCCGCGAGGCCAAGACCCCGGTCGAGATCTGGCATCTGAAGGCCGCCGGCAAGAAGAACTGGGGGCGGATGCCGGACATCGTCAAGAAGATCGAAGCCGCGCGGGCCTCGGGGGTCGACATCACGGCCGACACCTACGCCTACCCGGCCTGGTTCAACTCCTTCTCCGCCTTCGTTCCGCCCTGGGCGCACGAGGGGGGTGACGAGAAGATGATCGCGCGCCTACAGGACCCCGTCACCCGAGCCCGCATCCGCAAGGAGATGGAGTCGTCCACCAACACGGGCTGGGACAACGAGTGGCAGGAGGTCCCCGGTCCGGAGGGAATTCTCCTTTCGGTCTTCCAGAACCCGGCCCTCGTGCCGCTCCAGGGGAAGACCCTGGCCGAGATCGCCAAGCTGCGCGGCAAGGAGCCGATCGAGACCCTCTTCGACCTCCTGATCGAGGACCACGGCTACACCGAGGTGGCGGTTTTCGGCATGTCCGAGCCGGACGTCGCGCTCGCCCTCGTCCAGCCTTGGGTCTCGATCTGCAACGATTCGCAAGGCACCGCCCCGACCGGTCCGCTCGGCAAGGAGCACCCGCACCCGCGTGCCTACGGCACCTTCCCCCGCATCCTCCGGAAGTACGTGCGCGAGGAGGGGAAGCTCTCGCTGCCTGAAGCCATCCGCAAGTTCTCGGCCCTCCCCGCCCAGCGCCTGCGCCTCACCGACCGTGGGGTCTTGAAGAAGGGGATGTGGGCGGACGTGGTGGTCTTCGACCCCGCCACCATCCGCGACCTCGCGACCTTCGAGCAGCCCAACCAGCTCTCGCAGGGGATGGAGGTCGTCCTGGTCAATGGCGTGCCGGTGATCGAAGGCGGCAAGGCCACGGGCGCGCTACCGGGGAAGGTGCTGCGCGGGCCGGGATATCGGCCGGCCCGTTGACACCTGATAAACGTTGTTGTTCGAATAGAAAGGAACCGCATGCGTTGCACGATCCTGACCCTCGCCCTCCCGGTCCTCCTGGCCGGCGGGGGAAGCCTCGCCGCCGCGCCGCCGTCCCAGCCCAGCCTGATTTCCTTCTCGGCCGGGGCGCTCATCGTCCAGAAACCGCAGGAGTATGACGATAGCTGGTCCGCCTTCTGGCTGCTCGACGAGCGCCCGGAAAGCGGCTGGGCGACCCCCAAGGGCGTCGTCACCCCGCAGGTGATCGTCATCGCCCTCCCGGAGAGGACGGTTTTGAAGCGGATGGAGTTCGACACCGCCAGCACGGACGGCGACGGCGGCCGGGGCGCCAAGGACATCGCGGTCGAGATCTCGGACAGCTCCGCCAAGGACGGTTTCAAGAAGATCGCCGACGTCACCCTGAAGGACCGCGCCGACCGCCAGTCCTTCCCCGTAGTCGCCGAGGTGCCGGGACGTTACCTGCGCCTGACGGTCAAGAACAACCATGGCTCGGCGGAGTACACCGAATTGATGGACGTCCGCGGCTACGGCACGCAACTCACGCACACGCCGTTCACCGATATCTCGGGCACCTACGAGACCAACTTCAACAACTTCCACGTGCGTCAGCAGGGGACCTCGGTGACCGGCTGCTACGAGCACAAAGAGGGAATCCTGACCGGCGGTATCGAAGGCCGGATCATGAAGATCACCTGGATCGAGGGCGAGAACCGCGGGCCCGCGGTCATGGTTTTCTCTCCCGATGGTAAGGAGATCTTCGGTCTCTGGTGGCACGAGGGCGGCGAAGGCGCTCCCGCCGGCACCTGGAACGGCACCAAGAAGGCGAACACCGTCGGCACCTGTCCGCACTGGGCCGGCGGCGCCCGCGAGCAGATGGCGCAGGACCTCTCCCAGAGCGGACGCACCCGGATCTACGGCATCAACTTCGACACCGACTCGGACAAGATCAAGGACGAATCGAAACCCACCTTGGACCAGATCGTCGGACTCCTCAAAGGCCAGCCCGACTGGAAGCTGACGATCGAGGGTCACACCGACTCGACGGCGACCGCGGCCCACAACCAGGAGCTGTCGCTGCGCCGGGCGAACGCGGTCAAGGCCTATCTGGTGGGGGCGGGGGTGGAGGGTGCGCGGTTGAAGACGGCGGGCTTCGGGGCGACGAAGCCGGTGGCGCCGAATGAGAGCGAGACGGGACGGGCGCAGAATCGGCGGGTGGAGTTGACGAAGGGGTAGAGGGGAGAGATTGGTGGATAGATCAGAGGCCGGCGGCTCCGCCGCCGGCCTCCTCGATCAGCGCCGTGGCTCTCACTATCGCCAGTAGGTTCAAATCCTTGCCTGTCTCTCATCATCTTGCGACCTTTACATGAGGTGGAGCGAGAAGCCACCTCCTTGCCCGCGAGGTGGGGATACCGTCGCGCAGGCTCAACCCCTTGGCGCCTCCATCACCTTCGACGACCGGCGCCCCCGCTGCTTATTGCGCCGCAGGATCTCCCGGGCCTCGTCCAGAGTGGTGCCGGGCGGAAGGGTGGTATGGAAGACCTCGAGCGCCTCACGTCCTAGCCGGAGGGCGAGAAGAATCCGCTCCTCGGGCGGTACCCTGGAAGTGCTTCGCGACTTCCTGGTCGAGGTTGCGCGGCGTAGCATCGAGCGACGTGGAGGAGGCGCGATGACAGAGAAACCGGACTACGACGTTATGTTGCAGGTCGCCCTCGAAGAGGCCCGCGAGGGTCTGGCCGAAGGCGGAATCCCCATCGGCGCCGCCCTCTTCCAGCGCGACGGGCGGCTCCTTGGCCGGGGGCACAACCGGCGGGTGCAGGAGGACGACCCGTCGGTGCATGCGGAGACGGACGCCTTCAGGAAGGCCGGCCGGCAACGGAGCTACCGCGAGACGATCATGGTCACCACTCTCGCGCCCTGCTGGTATTGCAGCGGCCTCGTGCGCCAGTTCCGCATCGGCACGGTGGTGGTGGGAGAGGCGGTCAACTTCCCCGGCGGCCTCGCCTGGCTGCGGGAGAACGGAGTGGACGTGGTCGATCTCCATTCGGAAGAGTGCATCCGCCTGCTGGGGGATTGGATCGCGGAGCATCCCACACTGTGGAACGAGGACATCGGGGAGGAGTCGGCGGCGGTTTGAAGAGTCCGGAGGGTTGCGGTTCTCCGTGAGACGCCACGGGCCTGCGGCGGACCACCGGCGTCCTGCCGCGAGTCACTGGAGGCACGCCGTAAGACACCGGCGTCGTGCCGCGAGTTACCGGCGTCATCCCGCAAGTCACCGGCGCCCTGCCGCGAGTCACCGGCGTCCTGCCGCGAGTGATCGGCGGCATGCCGTGAGAAGCCGGCGGCATGCCGCGAGACGCAGACAGCCTGCCGCATACGTCTCGCAGCAGGATGCGAACCGTCCGAGGAGCACCGATAGCGTCTCATGGGCGGGCCCGGGCGGCCCCATTCCGGTCGCCCCACGGACCGGCGCTTCAGGCTGGGACTTGCAGCAGCTCCGCGGTAGGAGCGTGGTGGATCTTGCCGGCGTGGGTGAGGAGGGTGCCGGCGACCACCTCGTCGGCGGTGTCGATCTGGATCGCGCCCCCCTTGGTCAGGGAGAGTAGGAGGGCGAGGACGTTCTTGGCGTAGAGGGTCGAGGCGTCATGGGCGAGGGTCGCCGGGAGGTTGGTGGGGGCTAAGATGTGGACCCCGCTCTCGACCACCTCGCGGTCGGCCTGCGAGAGCTCGCAGTTGCCCCCCTGCTCGGCGGCCAGGTCGACGATCACCGAGCCGGGGCGCATGGAGCGCACCATCTCGGCCGTCACCAGGCGGGGCGCGGGCTTGCCCGGGATGAGAGCGGTGGTGATCACCGCGTCCGCCGCCGCCACCCGCTGGGCCACGATCTCCCGCTGCTTCTTCAAAAAGTCCTCGCTCATCTGCTTGGCGTAGCCGCCCGTCCCCTCGGCGCTCTCCATCTGCGGCAGGTCGATGAAGCGGCCGCCGAGCGACTCGACCTGCTCCTTGACCGCCGCCCGCACGTCCGATACCTCGACCACCGCCCCCAGTCGGCGGGCGGTGGCGACCGCCTGCAGGCCGGCCACCCCGGCACCCATCACCACCAGGCGCGCGGGTTTGATGGTGCCGGCCGCGGTCATCAGGAGCGGCATGTAGCGCGGCAGGTGGACGGCGGCCAGGAGCACCGCCTTGTAGCCGGCGATCGAGGCCTGGGAGGAGAGAGCGTCCATGTTCTGGGCGCGGGTGATGCGCGGGATGAGCTCCATGGCGAGGGCGGTGACGTTGCCCTCGGCCAGGCGGCGGACGGCGGCCAGGTTCCGGTGCGGGGCGAGAAAGGAGATGAGGAGCGCTCCCGGGTGGAGCCCGGCCAGCTCCGGCGCATCGCCATCGGGCGCCGCCACCCGCAGGACGACGTCGGCCGCTTTCCAGTCCGGCGCGCTCGCCACGGTGGCCCCGGCCGCCTCGTAGTCGGCATCCGGGAAGAAGGCGGCGGCGCCGGCACCCGCCTCGATCGTGACGTGGAACCCCTCCTTGACCATCCGCTTGACGGTCTCGGGGGTAGCCGCGACCCGGGTCTCGCCGGGGCGGCGCTCGCGGGGAACGAGGATGTTGGGCATGGCCTCTCTCTTCTCTTCTCAGTGCTTCGAGCCGCCGCATTGTAGCCGAAGCGGGGCTCGCCCCCTACCGCTCCCCCTCACTTCTCCGGCGTCACCACCCCGCCCACCCCCGGGCCGCGGGGGTCGGAGGCGGCCTCCATGCGGCCGTCGGCCAGGAGGCGGACGATGTGGACCTTGGCGGAGTCGGTGGTGATCTTGACCGTGTGGCCCCGGCGCTCCAGGTCCGCCACGGCCTCGGAGGTCAGGGCGTCGGGCTCGGCGTCGAGCTGGTCCGGCAGCCACTGGTGGTGGAGGCGCGGCCGGGTGAGGGCCGCCTGGAGGTCGTCGCCGTCGACCAGGAGGTTCAAGAGCACCTGGAGGGTGTTGGTGGGGATGCGCGAGCCGCCCCGGCCGCCCAGGGCCACCGCCTCTTTTCCCTTCCAGGCGATCGTCGGCGCCATTGAGGAGAGCATCCGTTTGCCGGGGCGGACCGCGTTCGCCTCCCCCTGGATGAGCTTGAAGAGGTTGGGCTGGCCCGGCGCCGCCGCGAAATCGTCCATCTCGTCGTTCAGGAAGAAGCCCGCCCCGGTCACCCAGAGGCCGGAGCCGAAGAGGTCGTTCAAAGTGGTGGTCAGGGCCACCAGGTTGCCCTGGGCGTCGACGACGGAGAGGTGGGTGGTCTCGGTTTTCTCCCGGCTCGCCACGCCCGCCGGCATCGGCTTCCCCGGCCAGGGGAGCAGGTTGGAGGAGACGCGGGCGTGTTGAAGGTCGATCCCGGCGGCGCGCTGGGCGATCCAGGCCGGGTCGAGGAGCTGGGCGGCGTCGGCCTGGGTGGTCGCCGGATCGCCCAGGAGGAAGCGGTCGGCGTAGGCGCCGCGGAAGGCCTCGGCCAGGAGGTGGGCACGGTCGGCTCCCCCGCGCGGCAGCTTCGCCCAGCCCAGGCGCTCCAACACCTCCAGGGTCTGCCCCATGAGGATGCCGCCTGAGGAGGGGAGCGGCATCGAGGCGAACTTCCAGCCGAAGGACGCGAAATTCACCGGCTGACGCCAGACCGGCTTGTAGGCGGCGAGGTCCTCGGCGGTGAGGATGCCGCCGTGCCGGCGCGAGACCGCCTCGACCGCGGCGGCGACCGGGCCGGTCATCACCGCCTCGGGACCGCGGTGGGCGTAGCCGTCGAGGGTGGCGGCGAGCGACGGCAGGCGGAGAGTGCTGCCGACCGCGGGGGGATCGCCCTTCGGCAGCCAGACCGCGGCGGACTCGGGGAAGCGGCCGAGGAGCTTCCGGGTCTCGGGCTTCCCCAGGAGGTCGTGCAGGTGCTGGTCGATGACGAAACCCTGGGCGGCGAGATGCCGGGCCGGCTCGACCACCTTGGCCCAGGGGAGCTTGCCGAGCTTCCGGTGCAGCTCGTAAAGGCCGGCCGGCGAGCCGGGGACCCCGACGGCGAGCGCTCCCACCCGCGAGAGGTCGGGGACCACCTTGCCGTTCTTGTCGCGGTACATGTCGTGCTTCGCCGCCGCCGGCCCCACCTCGCGGAAGTCGAGGGCGTGGATCTCGCCGTCCACCCGGACGACCGCGAAGCCACCCCCGCCCAGGTTGCCGGCCTCGGGGAAGACCACCGCCAGGGCGAGGGCGGTGGCGACCGCGGCGTCGACCGCGTTGCCGCCGGCGCGGAGGACGTCCAGCCCCACGGCGACCGCGGCGGGATCGGCGGCGGCCACCGCTCCGCCCTGGCCTCGGGGCGCCTGGGCCGGGGCGGAGCGGGCGTGCTCGGCGGCCCGGGTGTCCTGGGCGACGGGGGCCGGCGGGCTGGGGGGGGCGGGCGGCCCGGCGAAGGCGGCGGCCGGCAGGAGGCCGAAAGCCAGGGCGGTGATGACGGCGGCGACGGGGAAGAGGAGCATGGCGTTCAGAC
>JAXDLD010000125.1:0-2540 GCA_034666805.1 Acidobacteriota bacterium | reverse complement strand
GGCCGACCCGGCCGACATCCGCGACCCGCAGGCGACGGCGGCGGCCCTGGCGCCGCTCGTCCACCTGGACGAGAAGGTTCTGGCCCGCCGGCTGGAGCGGAGCGGCGACTTCGTCTGGGTGGCGCGGAAGCTCGACCCGCCGGACGCCGAGGCCATCCGCCGGCTCGACCTCCCCGGCATCCATTTCCTGCCCGAGAGCAAGCGCTACTACCCCATGCGCGAGCTGGCGGCCCAGGTGCTGGGCTACGTCGGCACCGACAACCAGGGGCTCGCCGGCCTCGAGCTGGTGCATAACCGGGAGATCGCCGGCCGGCCCGGCCGCCGCACCCTGCTCCGCGACGCCCGCCGCGGCACCGTGATCGCCCCCGGCCTCGCCGCCGCCGACCCCGAGCCGGGGCGCGACCTCTACTTGACGCTCGACGCCACCATCCAGCACATCGTCGAGCGCGAGCTGGCCCTGGCGGTGCAGAAGAACCGCGCCAAGACCGGCAGCATCGTGCTCCTCGACCCGGCGACCGGCGCCGTCCTCGCCATGGCGACCTACCCCTCGTTCGACCCCAACCGCTACGGCGAGTACTCGCCGGCCGAGTGGCGCAACCGGGCGATCATGGACGCCTACGAACCGGGCTCCACCTTCAAGATGATCACCGCGGCGGCGGCGATCGGGGCCGGCACCGTGCGTCCCGACGAGGTCTTCGACTGCGAGATGGGGGGGATCACCCTCTACGGCATCCGCATCCGCGACCACAAGCCCTACGGCCGGCTGACCTTCGCCGACGTCATCGCAAAGTCGAGCAACGTCGGCGTCATCAAGGCCGCCCTGCGGCTGGGCGACGAGCGGCTGTACAAGACCATCCGGGAGTTCGGCTTCGGCCGGCCCACGGGTATCGACCTGCCGGGCGAGAGCCCGGGCATCCTCGCTCCCTTGAAGGGCTGGCGGCCCTTGACCAAGGCCTATATCTCCTTCGGCCAGGGGATCTCGGTCACCCCCCTCCAGCTCACCGCCGCGCTCGCCGCGATCGCCAACCACGGCACCCTCCTCAAGCCCCATGTGGTGGCGGCGGTGGGGAAGGGAGAGACGATCGAGCGCCGCCACCCGGTGCCGCCGGTCGCGGGGCACCCCACCACCCCGGAGACCGCGAGGATCGTGGAGGTGCTGCTCGAAGGGGTGGTGACCGGGGGCACGGGCAAGAGCGCCGCGGTGCCGGGCTACCGGGTGGCGGGGAAGACCGGCACGGCCCAGAAGCCGGGGGTCGGCGGCTACGCGCACGGCAGCTACATCCCGAGCTTCATCGGCTTCGCCCCTGCCGACCGGCCGGCCCTGGTGGGGGTCGTCGCCATCGACTCGCCCCAGGGCTTCGAGTACTACGGCGCCCAGGTGGCGGCCCCGGCCTTCGGCGCCATCACCCGTCAGGTCCTCCTCTACCTCGGCGTCCGCCCCGAGCGCACGCCGCTCGTCCGCTGGCCCGGCGAGCTGCCCGGCACGATGATGGCCAGCTTGCGCCGGCCCGTGCCGGCGGCGACCGCTCCGGCCGCCGATCTCGACGTCGAGGAGCTGGCCCCGGCGGACGCGGTCACTCCGCTGGCTCCGACCGCCCCAACCGCCCCGCTCGCTCCGACCGTTCCGGCCGCCCCGGCCGCCACTGGGATCGCCAAGCCGGGAGGCCTCCATCATGCGGCTCTCTGAGCTGATCGCGGGCCTGCCCGTCGAGATCGTGTCCGGAGAGACCAGGCCGGTGGAGGTCCGTGGCGTGGCCCATGACTCCCGCACGGTCGCCCCGGGCGATCTCTTCGTGGCCATGGTGGGCGAGCGCCACGACGGCCGCGCCTTTGCCGACTCGGCGGTGGGCCGCGGCGCGGCCGCGGTCCTCGGCCCTGGGCCCGCGCCCGAGGGCCTCCCCGTCCCCTGGCTCGCCGCCGCCGACCCCCGGCGGCTCCTCGGCCCCCTCGCTGCCCGCGCCTACGGGCACCCGGACCGGGAGCTGCTCCTCGCCGGGGTGACGGGGACGAACGGCAAGTCGACGGTCGCCACCTTGGTCGCCGCCGTGCTGGCGGAGGCCACGGGGAGGCCGGCCGGCTTTATCGGCACCCTGGGCTACCGGCTGGGCGGCCAGCCCTTCCCCGGCGAGCGCACGACCCCCGAGGCCTCGGACCTCTTCCGCACCCTGCGCCAGATGCGCGACCAGGGAGCCGCGGGAGTGGCCATGGAGGTCTCCTCCCACGCCCTGGAGCTCCACCGGGTGGACGGCGCCGGCTTCGACGTTGCCATCTTCACCAATCTGACCCGTGACCACCTGGAGTTCCACGGCGACATGGAGGGCTACTTCGCGGCCAAGAAGCGGCTCTTCGAGCATCTCAAGCCCGGCGGCCGGGCGGTGGTGAACCTGGACGATCCCTATGGACGGCGACTGGCGGCGGAGATCCCTGGGGCGCTCACCTATGGGGACGGCGGGGACGTGGCGCCGCTCGCGGTGGAGCTGGGGACGACCGGCATCCGCGCCACCTTCACGACCCCCCGTGGCGAATTCTCCTTCCATTCG
>JAXDLD010000124.1:0-2678 GCA_034666805.1 Acidobacteriota bacterium | reverse complement strand
GAGCCACTCCTCAAACGCCTCGCGGCGCTGTACCGGGCCTCGGCGACGGACCCCGCCAGCTTCGTCGGCCAGGTGGCCCGGACGGGGGAGGCCCTCCTCGTCCGCGAGAGCTCGTTCGCCATGGCGGAGGCCCTGACGGCAGAACCCGAGCTGCTGGGAATCTACCGCGCGCTCGCGCCGCGGTCCCTCATGTTCCTGCCCCTGGCGGCGCGCGGGCAGCTCTTCGGGGTGCTGTTCCTGGCGACCAGCGTCGAGTCCGGCCGCACCTATGAGGAGGAAGACCTCGCGCTCGGCTCCGAGCTCGCCAGGAGGGCGGCCCTGGCGATCGACATGGCCCGCCTGTTCGGCGAGGCGCAGGCGGCCAACCTGGCGAAGGACCACTTCCTGGCCGTCCTCAGCCACGAGCTGCGGACTCCCTTGACCCCCGCGCTGATGACCCTCGTGCGCCTCCTCGAGGATACCCGCCTGCCGGACGACCTGCGGGCGGACCTGGAGCGCGTACGGCGCAACGTCGAGCTCGAGTCGAAGCTCCTCGACGACCTCCTGGACCTCACCCGGATCGCCCGCGGTAAGCTCGAGCTGGCCGAGGAGGTCACCGACATCCACGCGCTGCTCGAACATACGGTGGAGGTCTTCTGTGCCAGCCAGATCAAGAGCAAACGCCTCGACTGCACGACCGGGCTCATGGCCGCCGAGCACCACGTCTGGGGTGATCCGGTCCGGCTCCAGCAGGTTATCTGGAACGTGCTCCAGAACGCGGTCAAGTTCACGCCGGTCGGCGGCCGGGTCATGGCCCGGACCTGGAACGACCGGCCCGGCAGCCTGACGATCGAGGTTGCCGACAGTGGGGTAGGGATCGAGCCCGCGGCGCTGTCGCGGATCTTCGACCTTTTCGAGCAGGTCGGCAGCTCGATTCCGAACCGGATGGGCGGGCTGGGTCTCGGCCTCGCCGTCTGCAAGGCGCTCGTCGATGCGCACGGCGGGACCATCCACGCAGCCAGCGAAGGCCTCGGCCGGGGGGCGACCTTCACCCTGACCCTGCCCACGACTGCTCCGCCGGCTTCTCCGGCTCCTTCGGCAGGCGACCCGATCTCCGCCGCTCCCGCGGAGGGCACGGCGCGGCGGTCGCTCCGCATCCTCCTGGTGGAGGACCATGAGGACACGCTCCACGTCATGGCCTACTTCCTGGAGATGGCACGCCACCAGGTCCGCACGGCGCAGAACGTGGCGGCGGCGCTCGCGGTCGCCGAGCACGAGGAGCTCGACCTCGTCGTCAGCGATCTCGGCCTGCCGGACGGCAGCGGCCTCGACCTCATGCGCCAGCTCCGCGACCTCTACGGGCTCAAGGGGATCGCGGTCAGCGGCTACGGCACCCCGGAAGACATCGCGCACAGCCTCTCGGCCGGCTTCATCGAGCACCTCACGAAGCCCATCTATCCCCAGAAGCTCAAGGAAGCGATCGCCCGCGCGAGCGGGTTGCCCGGCTCTACCCCTTGAGCACCATCGTCCCGGTCGGCTGCGGGACGCCGCCCCGGGGCTCGACCGTCACCGCCCAGGCCTGGACGCGGTCGGCGACCCCGGAAACCGTCACCGTGCCGCTCCGGCCAGTGGCGTCGACTCCGAAAGTCCCGGCCGGGACCGGCTTGCCGTCGGCGATGAACCACAGCTCGTAGATCTTGTCCGGCGCCAGTTGCGGCAGGTTGGCGGCGACGAAGACCGCTCTCTTCGCCGCCGGATCGACGAAGCTGTACCCCTGCGCCCCCGGCGGCGCCTTGAGCGCGGCCAAGGCGATGGGCCGCATGCCCGGGGCGGAGATGATCGCCATGGCCGTCGCCAGCCGCTCGCTCTGCGCTCGCGCCGAGCGGAGGTCGCGGACCAGCCGCTCGTTCTCCGCCCGGGTCGAGGCGAAGTCGCGGGTCAGGAGATCGTTCGCCGCCCGGGCCGAGCCGAAGTCCTTGGCCACGCGCTCGTTCTCGGCTTTGGCCGCGCCGAGCTCCCGGGCCAGCATCTCGTTTTTCGCCCGCTCCGCAGTAAGGTCGCCGCCGAGCGCCGCCACCCGGCTGGCGAGGCCCCCGCGCCTGGCGCGCAGGACATCGGCCTCGCGGCGGGCGGCGAGCCAGCCCCAGCCGCAGACGAGGAGGAGAACAGCCGCCGCGGCGAGGGCGGCCAGCCAGCCCCGGCCACCCCGCCCCGGCTCGCTGCCACGACGCCCGGGGCCGGCGATGGGAGGACTAGGACGGAACGGGACCTCGGCCGGCGGCAGGTTGTCGAGCAGGCGGGCGCGCGTCATCTCCGAAGGGGTGATCGGCGGCAGCGAGGCGGCGAGCGCCTCGACATCCCCTGAGAGCAGGTCGATTCGGGCCTCGCACTCGGGGCAGCCGGCCGCCAGGTGCGCCTCAAGGGCCCGCAGGTCGTCCCCGTCGAGCGCCCCCAGGGCGCGCAGGGTGAGGAGCTCCTCCATCTCGGGTGAGTGGTTGGCGGCGTCCATATCAGCTCAGTGCCTGCCGCAGCTTGTTCATGCCGAGATGGATACGCGACTTGACGGTGCCCAGGGGGGCGTCCAGGCGGCTCGCGATCTGCGACTGGGTGAGACCCTCGAAGAAGGCCAGCTCGATACAGCGGCGCTGCTCGGGCGGGAGGAGCCCGAGAGCCGAGCTCACCTGCTCCTGGCGCTCCTT
>JAXDLD010000123.1:0-9922 GCA_034666805.1 Acidobacteriota bacterium | reverse complement strand
CTGGAAATTGACCGCCGACGACCTCGCCGAGATCGACAGGATCGCGCCGCGGGGCTGATAAGACCTCGGCTCTCTCCGTTCGCCATGCCCTTCGCCCTGATCGCAGACGCGCACCTGGGAGGGCCCGGGGGCGGCGCCGGGCCGCTCGTCGCGCAGATCCGGGCGCTGCCCGGAGAGGGAGCCGATCGCCTGGTCCTGATGGGCGACCTCTTCCAGGCCTGGATCGGCGATCCCCGCTTCGAGACGCCGGAGATCGCCGCCGTGGTGCCGGCCCTCCGCGACCTCAGGCGGCAGGGGATCCGGGTCGACTACGTCGAGGGCAACCGCGACTTCTTCCTGGCGCGAAGCCCCTACGCCGATGCCTTCGACGCCGTCGTTTTGGAAACCTCCTTCACCGTGGCCGGCACCCGCTACCTCGCCGTCCATGGCGACGGCTTGAACGACCGCGATTGGAAGTACCGCTTCTGGCGCCGGCTGTCGAAGAGCCGACCGGTCGAGCTGGCGGTCCGCCATACCCCGCGGCGCCTCGCCCACCGGATGGTCCATTCGACCGAGGAGCGGCTGTCGAAGACCAACTGGAAGCACAAGCGGGAGCTGCCCGAGCGGCCCATCCGCGCCTATGCCGAGCGCCGGCTGGCGGAGGGGTATGACGTCCTCCTCCTCGGCCACTTCCACGAGCCGCGGGTGTTGCGGGTTGAGGGGGGAGAGGTGCGGCTCCTCGACGCCTGGTTCCGCAACCGCCAGGTCGAGTGGCTGCGCTGACGCCTACGGGCTCTCGAACGCCAGGTCCGGATCGTCCTCTGCTCGCCTCAAGTAGTCGGCGACCCGGGCGATCACCTCGCGGGTCGCGGCTTCCCGCTCTACCGCCTGGCGGAAGAACCCGAGCGCGACGAGCGCCTCGCGGTGGATCTGTCGGGAGAGGAAGATCGGCGCCGTCTCGGCGGCCAGGCGCTGGAGCTCCGCCGTTCGTCCCTCCTCGGCGTAGAGGGCGGCGAGCTCCAGGGTGACGAGGACGGTGTTGTAGGGGATGCCGCTCGTCAGGAAGCCGTCGCGGGCGGCCAGGAAGGCGGCCTCGGCCTCCGCGGTCTGGCCGAGCCCGCGGGCGATCTTCCCCGACAGCCAGAGGCGGCGGCTCTCGGTCAGGGGCTCGGGGAAGCGGCGATAGAGGGGGCGCGACTCGGCGAAGAGGCGCCGCGCCTCCAGGGCCCGGCCGGAGTCGGCGAGCGCGGTCATCAGGTTGTGGCGCACCGAGAGGTCGAGGCGCGGCTCGCTCCCGGCATCGATCAGGGTGAGGGCCTCCTGGAGCAGGGGGATGGCGCGCTCCGGCTCGCCCGCCTTGCTGTGGACGGTCGCCATCTTCACCCGGCTGCGGCCGGCGCGGTGCAGCTCCCCGTACTGGCAAAAGACCGCGGCCGCGCGGGTGAGGAGGCGCAGGGCGTCGGCGAAGCGGCGCTGGTCGACGGCGAGCGAAGCCTCGAGGTCGGCCAGATGGGCGCGCTCCAGTGCGTCCCGGCTCCCTTTCAGCAGGCAGGCGTGGGCGGCGGCGAAGGCGCGGCCGGCGCCGGCGAGGTCGAAGGCCAGGCGGCGGGCGTTGCCGAGGCTCGCCCAGGTGCGGGCGAGGAGGTCGCCCCGCCGGCCGCGGTAGGGAGGCTCGGGGAGATGCCCGGCGAGACCGAGGACGAGGCCGGCCAGGCGCTCGGCGGCGGCGGGGTCGCTAAAGCTCGTCTCGCGGACCGTCTCGACCAGGAGCTCCGCCACCGGCCAGGTCCAGAAGCGCGGCTGGCGGTCGAGGAGGAGGGCGCGCCGGGCGGCCGGCTGGGCGAGCAGCTCGGTCACCAGCCCGGCGGCTTCGGCCTCGGCCCGGGCGAAGACGGAGCGCAGCTCGACGAGCTCGTGGGTGAAGCCGTCGAACAGGCGGTCGACCCCTGGCGGCCGGGCGCGGCGCGGCCGCTCGGCCCAGCGGAGCACCGGCCGCGGGCGCTCCGGTTCGTCGAGGATCGCGGCCAGCCGCTCCCGGCAGGCGGGGCAGCGGGCCACGTGGGCGAGGCACCGGCGCCAATCGGCCGGGAGACCCGCGCCCAACTGGGCGAGGAGGGGACCCTTGGGATGGATCTTCATCCGTGGCGAGGGAAGAGAGACATCATCATAGTAGTAAGTACGGAGTCGAAGCGAAACCGGGACAACGGGGGCGCCGGGAATCGGAGCCATCGCTCCGAAACCCGGCGCCCCGGCCTCCCGACGCCCCGGTCAGACGCAGGGCTTGGGCGGCGGGGGGACATGGACTACGCCGTCGGGGTCCATCTCGCAGCCGCCGTTGCCATGGGCGGGAGGCTGCGAGCCACCGGCCGGGAGGAGGCCGAGGAGCCACTCCCAGAGACTGGCCTCCTTGTGCGAGTCGGCGGGGGCGGGTCGGGTCGGCTGGCGGGGCGCCGGGGCGGCGCCGAAGGTGTTGGCGGCAGGCAAGGACAGGGTGAGGACGGTGAGGGCGACGATGGCCGCCTTCGCAGCGGGGAAGGATTTCAGGGACATTGGAGCTTCTCCTTGTCGGCGGTCCCGGCAGCGGTCATTGTGACCGTTGTTGAGTCCGCTCATTTGAAAAGGTGCTTCGAAGCCGGAAGGAGTTGCCGGGGGCGGGAGGGACGCCGCGGGAAATCCGGGGTAGACTCCCGATCCGCCATGGCCGTCCGCGTCACCATGATGGGCAGCGGCACCTCGACCGGGGTGCCGGTGATCGGCTGCACCTGCCCGGTGTGCACGTCGGACGATCCGCGCAATCGCCGCCTCCGCCCGGGCCTGAAGCTCGAATTTCCGACCGGGTTGGTGCTCGTCGACACGCCGACCGACCTCCGCGCGCAGGCCCTGCGCTTCGGCCTGCCGCGGCTCGACGCGGTGGTCTTCACCCACCCCCACGCCGACCACATCTTCGGCCTCGACGAGATCCGGATCTTCAACTTTCGCCAGCGGCAGGCCATTCCCTGCTATGGCTCGGCCGAGACCTTGCGCGCCATCCGCCGCACCTTCGCCTATGTCTTCGAGACGACCCAGGAGGGGGGAGGCAAGCCCCAGCTCGACCTGATCGAGGTGCGCGCCCCCTTTTCCCTCCTCGGCCGCGAGGTGGTGCCGGTGCCGGTCTGGCATGGCGAGATGGAGGTCTTCGGCTACCGGATCGGCAGCTTCGCCTACGTCACCGACTGCAACCGCATCCCGGAGACGAGCTATCGGCTGCTCGCCGGGGTCGAGGTCCTCATCCTCGACGCCCTGCGCTATCGCCCCCATCCCACCCACTTCTCGATCGACGAGGCCCTGGAGGCCGCGGAGCGGATCGCCGCCCGCCGCACCATCCTCACCCATCTGACGCACGAGGTGGACCACGGCGCGCCGCGGGCGCCCCTCCCCCCCGGCGTGGAGCTCGGCTATGACGGCCTCACCTTCGACTTCCCCTAGCCGGCCCACCCGGCCCATACCCGCCGGCGGCCGGGTTCACGGCAGCCTCACGGTGCCGTCGTCGAAGAGCGTCACCCACCGCTTCCTGAACCTCGTCCTCCTCTCCCGCTCCTCCCATCCCGTCGTCGTCGAGCGGCCGCTCTACGCCGAGGACACCCGGCTCTTCCTGGCCGCCCTCGGCCGCGCCGGCTTTACGGTCGAGGAGAGCCCGGAGGCGGTGCGGCTCACCCCCGGGCCGCGGCCATCGGCGCCGAACGAGGAGATCGAGATCTTCTGCGGCAATGCCGGGACCATGCTGCGCTTCCTCGTCGCGACCCTGACGGTCGTCCCCGGCGCCTGGCGGCTCGACGGCACCCCCCGCCTGCGGGAGCGGCCGGTGGGTCCGCTCGTCACCGCGCTGCGCCGGTTGGGGGCCGGGATCGAGTACCTGGGGCGGGAGGGGTGCGTCCCCCTGCGGATCGCGGGCGGCAGCCTGGGCGGCGGGGTGACGTCGATCGACGCCGGGGAGTCGAGCCAGTACCTCTCCGCCCTCCTGATGGCGGGCCTCGCCGCGCCGGCCGAGGTGGTGGTCGAGGTCGGCGCCCTCACCTCCCATCCTTATATAGAGGTCACCCTGGCGGCGGCGGCGGCCTTCGGCGGCCGGATCGAGCGGGCGGGGGAGAACGCCTTCCGGGTTCGCCCCACTCCCCTCGACGCTTCCCGGGTGCGGGTCGAGGGGGACTGGTCGGCCGCCTGCTACCCCGCGGCGGCGGCGGCCTTGACCGGCGGTGAGGCGCGGCTCTCCGGGGTCTTCGCCGACTCCCGGCAGGGGGACCGCCGGTTCCTCGACCTCCTCGCCGCCATGGGGGCGGAGATCGCCTGGGAGGGGGACCTCCTCGTCGTCCGCGGTCCCGGACATGTCGCCGGAGCCGGGCTCCGCGGCATCGACGCCGACCTCTCGGCCGTTCCCGACCAGGTGCCGACCCTGGCCGCCCTCGCCCCCTTCGCCCGCGGCACGACCCGGATCACCAACGTCCCCCACCTGCGGATCAAGGAGAGCGACCGGCTGGGCGCCATGGCGAGCGAGCTCGGCCGGGTGGGGGCGGCGGTCGAGGAGGGGCCGGACAGCCTGACGATCGACGGCGTCTGGCACCAGCGGACCCCGCCCGCGGAGCGGGTGGTGATCGACTCCCACAATGATCACCGGATCGCCATGAGCATGGCCCTGGTCGGCCTCCGCCGGCCGGGGATCGAGGTCGCCGCGCCGGAGGTGGTGGCCAAGTCCTACCCGGAGTTCTGGCAGGACCTGGAGAGCCTGCTGCGCTGACCGGCGGTTCGCCTCCAAGCTGGTCCGTTCGCTTGCACGGTAAAAATCTGTCCGCTCTTTAGACTTCTCGCCGAGGTGTTTGCCTCGGATCGCGCCTTCATGCCATAAACGCCGCGCCATCCATGACCGCGCGCGCGACCATCGAGGCCGGGGGAGTGCTCCACCCGGCGCTTCAGGATTGCCCGGGCGCGGTCCCCCTCGCCGAGGCGCGCTGGACCGATCGCCAGAAGCTCGCGGCCCTCCTCCAGGCGAGCGCCCTCCTAGCCCACCTGGAGCACGCCGGCTGGCACCTTGCCGGCGGTTTTCGCGGCGCCCGGGCCGGCGCGGAGGGGTGCCTGTTCGCCGCTGGGGCCGCCCCCGGGAGATCGCCGCGTCCGGCTCAGGAGCTGCTCCGCGACCTCCTGGGCACCCTCTTCGGCAGCGCCGTCGCCATCCCCGGCCGTGGCGAGGCCCGGCGGGCGGCGCGGGTCCTGCTCGACGCCTGGCGCCAGCCGCTCGCCCCCCTGTCGGCGGACGAGGCGGTCCGCCAGGTCCTCGAGGCGGCTCCTTTCCTCTGGGAACCGGCCTTCGCCGCCGCCCGCGGCGCTCTCGCCGCCGAGCACCGCCGGGACAGCCTGGCCCACCTCTGGGTGGCGGGGCCCGGCCCCGGCCGCGCGCGTCTCCTCGCCCGCTCCCGGGACTTCCGGGAGCTGCGGTCGCTCCTCGGCTCGCCCGCCGCCCGCGGTCTCTGGGAGGACGAGGGACCGCTGCCGGAGGGACCGGAGGCGCGCCTGGCGTCGGCGGCGGCTCTCTACGCCCGGGGCCGCTTCGTCCGCGCCAAGGCCGGCCTCGCCGGGCTGCGCTCCCCGGCCGCGGCGGTCCTCAGGCTGCGCTGCCTCCACCAGCTCGGCGAGCTCGGGGCGGTGCGCGACGGCCTGCGCCGGTTGGGCGGCCTGCCCCTCTCCCCGGCCGAGGCTCTGGAGGCGGCCGAGGTCGCGGTCCGTGCCCTCGCCAACGGCGGCGAGCCGGAGCGCGCCGCGGGGTGGGTCGAGCGGGCCCTCGCCGCCGCGGGCGCCGGCCCCTTGCGCGCCCGCGCCCAGCTCCTCGCCGCCGAGGCGGCCTGGGACCGGCGGGACTCCGCCGCGGTCGCCGTTCACCTCGCCGCCGCGCGCCCGGCCCTCGCCGATCCGGCCCTCGCCTGGCGCTGGCACCACGTGCGCGGCCTCGAAGCCCTCTCGGCGGGAGATGGCGGCGCCCTCTTGGCGAGCCTCGGTCGGGCCCTCTCCGGCAGCCGGCGGCAGCTCTCGCGGCAGGCGGCGGCGGGCCTGTGGAACGATCTCGGGATCGGCCGGGTGGGGGTCGGCGACCTCCCCGGGGCCGAGCGCGCCTTCCGCCACGCCGTGCGCCTCCTCGGGGGCTGCGACGGGCCGCGCCGGACGACCCTCGCCCTCTCCAACCTGGCGGAGGTGCGCCTGCGGCGCGGCGAGCCGGCCGGGGTGCGCGAGATCCTCGAGCAGTCGACGGCCGAGAACCGCCTCGCGGGCAATCTCCGCGGCCTCACCCAGGACGGCGAGCTGTGGGCCCGGCTGGAGCTGCTCCTCGGCCGCCCGGGCGCCGCCTTGACTCTCTGCCGCGAGGCCCTGCGCCAGCTCGACGCCGCCGGCCTCGACTGGCGCCGGCCTGAGCTCCACACCCTGGCCGCCCGCGCCCTCGGCTGGCTCGGCCGCCGCGAGGAGGCCGCCGCCGAGCTCGCCCTCACCACCCCGGCCGCCCGCGCCGAGCTCGAACCGGAGGAGCGCCCCGCCCTCTGGGCCCACGCCGGCGATCGCGAGGCGGCCCTCCGCGAAGCGGCCGGCACCCCGCTCGCACCCCTGTGGAGGGCCGCCCTGACCGGCGAGCGCCTGGAGCCCCCGGCCTGGGAGGCCCTGGGGGAGATCGACCCCTACCGCGCCGCCCGCCTGGTCTTCGACCTCGAAGGCATCGCCCCCGGCACGGTGCCAGCCGAGCGCCGGCGCGCCGCCATCGCCGTCCTCCGCCGGACCGGTGCCGGGCTCCTGGCCGAGCGCCTGGAGGCCCGCGAGGAGGGGCCCTGGCGGGCCCTCGCCGCCTATCTCGAAAAGCCCGCCGGCGATCCGGAGGCGCTCGCCGCCCTCTTTCGGGAGGCCGGCTACCCCGAGGTCCCGCCGTCCCTCGATCCCCCCTCCGAGACCGTCGACGCCCCGCTCCGCGCCCTCCTGGCCCTGGCCCGGCGCGAGCGTGCCGCTCCCGCCGCCCATCCCGCCCATCCCGCCCATCCCGCCCATCCCGCCAATCCCGCCGTCCCGCCGCCGACCGTGCGGGACGGGGGGCTGCTGGGGGAGAGCCCGGCCCTCCGCGAGGCCCTCGAAAGGCTGGCCCGGCTCGCCCCGCGCGACCTCTCCGTCCTCGTCCTCGGCGAGACCGGCACCGGCAAGGAGCTGGCGGCTCGCCTCGTCCACCGGGCGAGCCCCCGCGCTTCGGGGCCGTTCGTGGCGGTCAACTGCGCCGCCCTGGGCGAGAGCCTGCTCCTCTCCGACCTCTTCGGCCACGTCCGCGGGGCGTTCACCGGCGCCGACAAGGACCGCGCGGGAGTCTTCGAGACCGCCCAGCGCGGCACCGTCTTCCTGGACGAGATCGGCGACCTGCCGGCGGTCGCCCAGGGGATGCTCCTGCGGGTGCTCCAGGAGAGGGAGGTGCGGCGGGTGGGGGAGAGCCTGCCGCGGCGGGTCGACGTGCGGGTGGTCGCGGCGACCCACAGGGACCTGGCGGCGGCGGTGGCGGCCGGCACCTTCCGCGAGGACCTTTTCTATCGTCTGAAAGTGGGGAGCGTCGAGCTGCCGCCTCTCCGTGAGCGGGGCGGCGACGTCCTCCTCCTCGCCGCGCACTTCCTCGCCCGGCAGCGGGGGCCGGGATTCGTCCCCTCCCTCTCGCGGCAGGCGGGGGAGCGCCTCCTCGCCCACCCCTTTCCCGGCAACGTCCGCGAGCTCGAGAACGTCCTCGCCGTGGCCGCGGCCCTGGCGGGCGGCGGCACCATCCTCCCCGAGCACCTCGGCCTGCCGGAGGCGTCGTTCGCGGAGAGCGGCGAGAGCGCGGGCCCGGGGTCGTATCACCGGAAAATCGAGGACTACCGCCGCCAGGTATTGATCGACGAGCTCGCCGCCTGCCGTGGCAATCAGGCCGAGGCCGCCCGCCGGCTGGGCCTCTCGCGCCAGGGTTTCTCCTATCTCGCGCGCCAGCTCCGGCTGTCGTGATCGATCGCGCGGCGAGCGATCAAGCGATAGAACGACTACGCGTTCCAGGCGCGGGCGTTGTCCGCCAGGCAGGGCCGGAGCGCTGAAGCGGCCTTTTCCAGGAACTCACGATCGATCTCGTCGAACGCCGCCGGCTCGTGCGAGTCGACGTCGAGGACGGCGACCAGGTCGCCGCCCGGCGTGTAGATCGGTACGACGATCTCCGAACGCGCCGCCGAATCGCAGGCGATGTGGCCGGGGAAGGCGTTGACGTCGGCGACCACCTGCGTCTCCCGCAGGCGGGCGGCGGCGCCGCAGACGCCGCGATCGAAGGGGATCTCCAGGCAACCGATCCCGCCCTGGTAGGGACCGACGCGCAACAGCCGCGGCGCCACGACGCGATAGAAACCGGCCCAGCTCGCATAGGGAATCTTTGAGAAGAGGACGGCGGCGGAGGTCGCCATCGCCGTGATCGAGTCGTCGATGCCGGCGAGCACGCTTTGAAGCTCGGCCAGGGTTTGACTGTAGAGGTGGCGCTTTTCGTCTGCATTCATGGCGAGGATTGTATGCCAGGACGGGATCGTTCCGTTCGTATTTGATGTGCAGCGCCCTCCGCGTGGGTCTTTTTGTCATTTACGGACGAGAACTATTGACATTTCAGATCTCGTTTTTGATAATGGTCCGACTCAAGAACGCTGTCTAATCCCATTGGATGAACATACAGGAGGCAAAGGAAACGAAATGGCTGAATCCGATACGCAGAGCGAGGCGGGCGACGACAAGCTCTTCACCCTGTCCGACATATCGCAGAAGACGGGGATCTCGATGCCCACTCTCCAGCGTTACAAGAAGCTCTACCAGGGGCGCATCCCCTCCGTTGGCAGCGGGCGCAAGCAGCGCTACCCGGAGAGCGCGCTGCCGGTATTCGACGAGCTCAGGAACGAGAACATCGGCCGTCGCGGCCGGCCGCGCAAGGATGCTTCCGCCGCCGCGACCCCGGCCCGCCGTGGCCGCCCGGCCGGCAGCGGCCGGCAGGCCGCCGCGGAGACGCAGGGCGCACGCGGGGGCCGTGCCACCGCCGCTCCCGGGCGTACCGGGCGGCGTCCCGGCCGGCCGGCGAAAAATGCTCCGGCGACGACGGCGACCGCCGCCAAGCCGGCGGCGCGACGGGGCCGTCCACCCGGCAGCAAGACCAAGAACAGGGGCGGCGCGGGCACGTCGGGAGCGGCGGGAAAACCGGGCAATCTCATGACGCTCACCCAGATCAGCGAGGAGACCGGAATTTCCTATCCGACCCTCGTGCGCTACGTCCGCCTGCACTCCGATCGCCTGCCGCACGAGGGCAAGGGCCGGGCGCGGCGTTTCTATCCCCAGGCCGTCGACGCTTTCCGCGAGCTGCGCCAGGAGAGCGGGCGCGGCGGGCGCAAGCCTGGCCGTCCCGCCGGTAGCGGCCGTGCCGCCGCCGCTGGCCGTGCCGCCGCCGCTGGCCGTGGCGCTGCCGCCGGTCGCGGTGCCGCCGCCTCGGGAGATACGAGCGGATTCGCGCAGCGGATCAAGGCGATCGAAAAGTCGCAGCAGGAGATCGAGAAGCGGTTCCGCGGGCTCGCCCAGACCTTGCAGAAGCTCTTCCGCTAAATCGAAAGCGAGCGGTGTGACAAGGCCCCGCCTCTCCGGAGGCGGGGCTTTTCATTTGCCCGTCAGGTGATCCCAGCCCAGAATCGGCAGGTCTTCCGTGCGGCCGACTTCGCCGGCGCCGACCTGCCGCAGACGGCGGTCGCTCGTGATCGTGCCGATCTCCGTACAGTGGAAAGGCCGGGGCGGGCGCCGGCCGGCGGGGAGAGTAAAGAGGAGCACGTAGTCCTCGCCGCCCCCCAGTGCCAGGGCCTCCGGATCGCGATCGATCGCGGCGCAGAGCTCCCGGAAGCGATCGGAAAACGGCAGATCC
>JAXDLD010000122.1:0-8154 GCA_034666805.1 Acidobacteriota bacterium | reverse complement strand
CCTCGACCGGCCGGTCGTCTTCCAGCTCTTCGGTCACCTCTCGGCGGTGCCCGACTACGCCTTGACCGAAGAGGACGTCTTAGAGTTCGTCCACTCGATGCAGTCGGAGACCCACCGCCCGCAGCGGCTCTTCGACGAGCTGGGGAAAAGCCAGCTCCTGATCCTCGGCAGCCGCTTTCCCGACTGGCTCGCCCGCTTCTTCCTCCGCTCCGCCCGCCGCGAGCGGCTCTGGCTGGCGCGCGGCAAGACCGACGTCCTGGCCGACAGCCGGGCCCGGGAGGACGCCGGACTCGTTCTCTTCCTCCAGCACTTCAGCGCCCGGACCAAGGTCTACCAGGCGGGTGGCGCGGTCGAGCTGGTCGACGAGCTCGCGAGGCGCTGGGCCGAACGCCATCCGGCCCTGCCGAGCGCCCCCGAGCTCGCCACGTCGGTGGCGGGCATTGCCAGCGTCGCGGGCGGCGGGACCCTCGACATGCTGCCCGGCGCCGTCTTCCTCTCCTACGCGAGCGAGGACCGGCCGGTGGTCGAGGCCATCCGCGAGGCCCTGGAGAGCGCCGGGGTGGACGTCTGGTTCGACCGCGATGCCTTAAAGCTCGGCGACGCCTACGAGGCGAAGATCCGCAACAACATCGAGAAGGCGTCGCTCTTCCTCCCCATCCTCTCCCGCCACACGTTGACCCCCAGCCGGCGCTTCTTCCGGCTCGAATGGGACCAGGCCGAGCGGGTCGCCCTCCAGGTGCCGCCCTCGATGCGTTATCTCGTCCCGGTCGCCATCGACGACATCCCGCCCGACGAGCCGGCCCTCCCCGAGCGCTTCCGGAAGATCAACTGGGTCCGCCTGGAAGGTGGCAAGCCGACCCCCGACTTCGTCGCCGCCGTCCGCCAGCTCTACCGCGACTACCAGAAGGCGACCGCGGTGGCGCCATGACCGCGGAATTCGCCGCCGCGCGGTCCCTCCCCTCCCCGCCGGCCGGCGAGGCCTCGACGGTCGACGCCCTAAATCCCTGGCCGGGCCTCGCCTCCTTCGGCGAGGCCGACAGCGCCTTCTTCCACGGCCGCGACGCCGAGTCCGGCGAGCTCACCCGGCTGATCCTCCGCGAGCGGCTGACCGTCCTCTTCGGCCTCTCCGGGCTGGGCAAGAGCTCGCTTCTGGCGGCCGGTGTCTTCCCCCGCCTGCGCCAGGAGAACGTGCTGCCGGTCTTTCTCCGCCTGGACTTCTCCCCGGGGGCCGCGGCCGACCTCTCGGGCCAGGTGCGGCGGGCGCTCCTCCGCGAGGCGGCGGCGGCCGGCATCGAGACTCCGCCCGCCCCGGAGGGCGGCACTCTCTGGGAGCTCTTCCACCGCCAGGGGGCGGAGCTCTGGAGCCCGCGCAACAAGCTGGTCACGCCGCTCCTCGCCTTCGACCAGTTCGAGGAGATCTTCACTCTCGGCAAGGGGAGCGCGGCGACCGACGCCTTCGTGACCGAGCTCGCCGACCTGATCGAGGGCCGGCCGCCGGCGGCGGTCAAGGCGCGGCTCGACGCGGCGCCGGAGGAGGCCAAGGGGTTCACCTTCGGCCGCCACGGCTACAAGGTGCTCCTCGCTCTCCGCGAGGACTTCCTCCCCGACCTGGAGGAGCTCCGCGACCGCATCCGGGCGATCGTTCACAACCGGCTGCGGCTGACCCGCATGAACGGCGGCCAGGCCCTCTCCGTCGTCACCAAGGCCGGGGGCGACTTGATCGACGGCGAGGTGGGAGAAGAGGTCGTCCGTTTCGTGGCCGGGGCCGCTCCCGGGGCCCCCTTGGAAGACCTAGCGGTCGAGCCGGCGCTCCTCTCGGTCGTCTGCCGGGAGCTCAACCACAAGCGCCGGCAGCGCGGCGAGGCCAAGATCACCGCCAACCTCCTGGAGGGGAGCCGGGCGCAGATCCTCTCCGACTTCTACGAGCGGAGCGTCGGCGACCTGCCGGTCGCGGTCCGCGCCTTCGTCGAGGACCGGCTGATCACCACCTCCGGCTTCCGCAACAGCGTCGCCCGGGAGGACGCTCTGGAGACGCCGGGGGTGACCGGGGAGGCCCTCGATCGTCTTGTCGAGCGCCGCCTGCTGCGGGTCGAGGACCGGGGGGGCGGCGTCGAGCGCCTCGAGCTGACCCACGACGTGCTCACCGGGGTGCTCCGGGCCAGCCGCGATGCCCGCCGCCAGCGCGAGGCCCGCGCGCGGGCCGAAGAGCAAGCGGAGGCGGCGCGCCGCCAGGCGGAGGAGAGCGCTCTGGAGTCGCGGCGGAAGCTGCGGCAGAGCCGGCGCGCCACGATCGCCTTGGCGATCCTCCTCCTCGCCGCCTTGGGCGGGGCGCTCTGGGGGTTCTATGGCATCCGCCAGGCCGAGCAGGCCAGGAGGAAGGCCGAACAGGCCAGAGCGCAGCTCCAGGGCGCCCTCGCCGACTCCGACCTCGACGAGGCCCGTCACCTCTCGGACAGCGGCAACGCGGACGAGGCCTTGGCCCACCTCGCCCGCGGCGTCCGCAAGGACCCGCGCAACCTCCAGGTGCGGAGCCTCCTCCTCTCCCGGCTCCTGCACCGCAACTGGGCTCGGCTCCTCCACACCCTGCATCACACGGCGGAGCTCCACGCCGCCGTCTTTTCCCGCGACGGCCGCCGCGTCGCCACCGCCGCGGACGACAAGACGGCCTGGGTGTGGGATGCCGCGACCGGCCACCTCCCGTTCCCCCCGTTGCGGCACGAGGCGGAGGTCACGGCCGTCGAGTGGAGCCCGGACGGCACCCTCCTCGCCACCGTAGCCGCAGGGAAGGGCGCCTTCCTCTGGGATGGGATCCGGGGCCGATTCGTCTCCCGGATCGGCACCGGCGAGCCGGCCCGCGCCGCCCACTTCAGCCCGGACGGCCGCCTCCTCCTCCTCGTCGCGGGCGTGCCCGGCAAGGAGGAGGCGAGCGTCTGGGACCTCGGAACGCGCCGGCTGGTGACCTCTTTCCGTCCGGCCGCCGGAGCCCTGGAGAGCGCCGCCGTCCTCGACGCCGATTGGAGCCCGGACGGCGGACGCGTCGCCATCGCCTCGGAGAGCGGCAAGGCCGAGATCTGGGATGCCGCCACGGGCAAGCCCCGGACCCGGCTCTCCGGGCACCAGGGCCACGTCCATACCATCCACTTCAGCGCGGACGGCCGGCGCGTCGTCACCGCCTCGGCGGACAACACGGCGCGGATCTGGGACGCCGAGACCGGCCGCGCCCTCACCTCTCCCCTCCTCCACGATGGGCACGTGAGCTCCGCCCGCTTCAGCCCGGACGGCCGGTACGTCGCCACCGCGTCGGCCGACGACACGGCGCAGGTCTGGGATGCGGATACCGGCAGGTCCCTGCGCACTCTGCGGCACGGCTATGCCGTCCTCTCCGCCATCTTCAGCCCGGACAGCAGCCGGGTCCTGACCGCCTCCCGCGACGGCTCCGCCCGCATCTGGAACATCTACGACGGGCTCCAGGTAACCCAGTCCATGCGCCACGACGGCGGCGTCGAGACTGCCGAGTGGAGCCCGGACGGCCAGCGGGTGCTCACCGCCTCCGACGACCACAAGGCGCGCCTCTGGGACGTCCGCCCCGATGCCGCGCCTCCCCTCCCGCTCGGCGGCGGGCCGATCGCGACGGCCCGTTTCGGCCGCGAGTCCCGCACGGTGATCACCACTGCCGCCGACGGCGCGGCGCGGGTCTGGGACGCGGCGACGAACCTGCCCCAGGGGCCGCCGCTCCGCCCGACGGCGCCGCCCCCCCTCGCGGGGCCCAGCCCGGACGGCCTCCTCCTCAGGGCTTCTGGGACCGGGGCGCAGGTCTGGGACTCTCGGAGCGGCCGGCTGCTCGCCTCGCTGCCCCGCCAGGGGGAGATCGTGGCGGCGGCCTTCGGTCCGGGCGGCCGGCTCCTCGCCACCGCCACGGACACTCACCCGGCCCGGGTGTGGGTGTGGGAGGCCCGCACCGGCCGCCCGGTCCGCCAGCTCTCCCCGGCGGGTCCGGTCACCCACCTCCTCTTCCCCCCGAGGAGCGACGACCGGCTGCTCGCCGTCTCCACCTTGGAGTCCGGCGACTCCCAGGCGCAGATCTGGAACCCGGCGACCGGCCTTCCCGCCGGCGACCCGATGCGGCACGAGGCGACGATCAACGGCGTCCGCTTCAGCCCCGACGGCAGGACGGTGGTGACCGCGTCCGACGACAACACGGCTCGGCTGTGGAAGGCCGAGACCGGGGAGCCCATCGGCGAGCCCATGCGCCACCAGGGGCCGGTCCTGTCGGCCGAGCTCTCGCCCGACGGCCAGCGGCTGGTGACCGCCTCCCAAGACGGCACGGCGCGGATCTGGGATGCCCGCAACGGCCATGAGATCGCCGACCCCATGCGCCACGGCAAGCCGGTCCAGAGCGCCGTCTGGAGCCCGGACAGCCAGCGGGTCGTCACCGTCGCCGCCGACGGCGTGGCGCGGCTCTGGGACTGCCCGACCGGCTCGGAGGAAGGCGCCGAGCTCGTCCTCGCCCCCCTCGCCGAGTCCGCGGGCGGCATGGCCCTGCAGGACCTCGGGGCCCTCATCACCATCCCCGACCGGATCGAGCGCCTGAACCGCTTTCGCACCCGGCTGGCGAAGCTCCCTGGCTCCTCCGTCAACGCCTCGCTGGCCCGCTGGTTCCTCGCCGATCCGGCGGAGCGGACGCTTTCGCCGCTCTCGAAGGTGCGGGCGCCCGCGGGCGGCAAGCCGCGCTAGATTCCTCCTATAGAGCGGGCGCTGAATTGCGATAACATTGTCGACGGCTCCGGGGATGGAGACGCGACGAGCTGCGGACCCAAACCCTGGGCGCCCGTCTGGCGCCCGTTCGGCCCGGCTCGACGCCGGGAAGGAGGTAGGGATGAGCAAGATCGCCGGTCGTCACACTCTGTGGTGCGTCGTGGTTCTCGCCCTCTGGGCCTTCCCCGTGGTCGCCGCCCTGCCGGCCTCCCCGCGCCGCTTCGTCGACAACCTCGACGAGCGCTGCTACCAGATCCTGCCTCCCCAGCCGCCCCTCAACCTGCCGCTCAAGCTCGCCTTTCTCGACCCGGTGCTGGTCAAGCTGGGGCTCCAGGCCGCGAGCGTCACCCTGGCGGAGCCGCAGACCCTCTGCGTACCGGTCGAGAAGGAGAAGCAGGCGCCCCCCAAGGACACCCTGCCGTTCGTCAGCTTCCTGGACTGGAAGTGCTACGGCGTCAAGGGCCCGTCCCTGGGCGCCAAGCTCAAGCTCACCCAGCTCAACCCGATCATCGCCAAGCTGTTCGGCCCCTCCGTCGCGGTCGACGTGGGCGCGCCGCAACAGCTCTGCGTACCGGTGGTCAAGAACAAGAAAGCGCCGCCGGCCGACGTGCTGCACCTCGTGCAGTTCCTGGACGTCGAGTGCTACGCCGTCCACAGCACTCAGAACATCGCCGGCAAGGCGATCACCCTCACCCACTTGAACTCTCTCTTCACCGGCCGGCCGCCCGAGAAGCAGACGTTCCAAGTCCCGGGGCCGACCCAGCTCTGCGTGCCGGTCGCCAAGGACGGCCAGACGCCGCCGGCGGACGTCCTGCCCTTCATCCAATACTCCGACGTCCTCTGCTATCCGCTGGGCGGCATCAACCTCGACGCCCTCCTCGAGCTGACGCAGCTCGACCCGGTGATGCTCAAGCACAAGGTGGCGGCGGAGAAGGTCTCGGTGGGAATCTCCCGGACCCTCTGCGTGCCGGTGGCGAAGAACGGCGACCTGCCCCCCGGCACGCCGTAGGGCGGGCCGGCGAGGGCCGACTCCCTGTCTCCGCGCCGTCGGCGCCGCGCCGCGAAGTAGGATGCAAGCACGTCGAAGTTAGATGGAGGGAGAAACCCATGCCCGCAAACCCGACCTCGTGCCTCTCCGGAGGCGGCTATCGCGCCTCGGCGCGCCTCCTCTTGACGGCCGCGCTCCTCGCCCTCCTCGTCCTGCCGCTCGCCGGCCGTCGGGTCGATGCGGCCGCCGCCGGCCCCGATCACCTCGAATGGGCCCGGCGGCTGATCGCCGGGGTCAACCCGGAGACCAACGCCTATGCGTCGCGGCCGACCGTCGTCACCTGGAGCGGGGTGAACGGCGCCGCCGAAACGCGGAACCGGAGTGTCTGCAGCGCGCTCGTCGCTCACCTGATGATGCAGGCCTACGGCTACCGCGCCGCCGACTTCGCCTCCTGGCTCGGCGGCCGCTTCCCGCGCGCCGCCGGTTTCCATGACGCCATCGCCGCCGGCCACGGCTTCGATCCCGTCCTTCGGATCGCGGACATCCGCCCAGGAGACGTGCTGGCGATCAAGTACGCGCCGGGGAGCCGCCCGACCGGCCACGTCCTGCTCGCCGCGTCGCGGCCCGTCGAGCGTCGCGCGACGGAGCCGACGGTCCCCGGCACCACGCAGTACGAGCTGTCGGTGATCGACTCCTCGCACACCGGCCACGGCCCGACCGATAGCCGCCACTATGCCAAGGGGAAGTTCCACAACGGCGTGGGGGAAGGGCTCTTCCGTCTCTACGCCGGCCCGGACGGTGCCCTCGCCGGCTATTCCTGGAGCGTCACCAAGGCCTCCGAGTTTTACCCGCCGAGCGAGCGCCACCTCGTGATCGGGCGCCTGAACCACCAGGTTCAGCCGACCGGCCACCCCGGCCACGTCGACGCCGAGCAAGGGGACGAATCCGGCGATGACGACGCGGCGCCGGGAAGCTCGCGGTAGCGCACGGAGCCGTCATAAGGGGAGGCCAGCACGTATGGGGACGGAGATTTTCTCTCTCGCGAATCGGGTGGCGATCGTCACCGGCGCCGCCCGCGGTCTGGGGCAGGCCCTGGCCCAGGGCCTGGCCGACGCGCGCGCCCGGGTAGTTCTCGGCGACTTGAACACGGAAGGGGCGCGCCAGGCGGCGGAGGGCATCCGCGCCGCTGGCGGGGAGGCCGCCGGCACCCATGTCGACGTCGCCGACCCGGAGAGCTGCGAGGCGCTGGTGCGCTTCGCCGTCGCCGAGTTCGGCCGGGTGGACGTGCTGGTGAACAACGCGGGGATCGACATCATCGAGCCGGTGGGAGAAGTCTCGGCGGAAGCCTGGCAGCGGGTCATCGATGTCGACGCCCGGGGCGTGCTCAACGCCTCACAGAGCGCCATCCGCCAGATGCTCGCCCAGGGCGGCGGCGGCTCGATCGTCAGCATCTCCTCGATCGCCGCCTTCGTGGGCATCCCGGGCCTCGCCGCGTACAGCGCCGCCAAGGGCGGGGTGAACCTGCTCACGAAGGTCATGGCCGTCGAGCTCGCCCCGAAAGGCATCCGGGTCAACGCGATCGCCCCCGGCTACCTGGAGAACATCATGGAGGGTGCCAGGGCCGAGCACGCCAACCCGGCGACCGAGGTCCGCATCCGCGCCCGCACTCCCCTCGGGCGGCGCGCCCGCCTGGCGGAGCTCGTCGGCCCCGTGGTCTTCCTCGCCTCGGACGCGGCGTCGTACGTGACCGGTACAGTGCTGATGGTGGACGGCGGGTATACCGCCGCGTAGGCTTGGCGACCCGCGGCGGGCGGAAACGCCGTGGGCCGGGAGCTCAGCAGCCGTTAGGATCGCAATAGCAACCCGTCGATATATCGCCAACGCAACAGGCTAGCCCGCGCAAGTAACAATGGGGACAGCAGTTCGCGTCCGACGGGTTCGCCACCGGTCCCGTTTGCGCCTGGAGCCAGAGAGCAAAGTAGGAATCGGGCCGCGAAGCGGGGGGGGTGACGACGGTTAGGTTGGAAGACGTGGGCGGTGCCGTGACGGCCGGGGCTGCGACGGCCGGGGTCTCGGCGGCAAAGGACGCGGGAACGATGGCGGTGAGGGCGAGGAGAACGGTGAGAGTGATGACGCTCCTTCTCATGGGGGTTCCTCCTTTCGACTTGGGCTTCCATAATAACTCTTCAATACCAACGGAGGAACGTCGCAGAGAGAAGCGACTCAGGTCGGCGGGCACACCGCCTCGCGCTTGAGCGCCGGCCGCCAGCCGGGCTGGCGCCGCTCGAGCTCCCACTGCCGGCGGCGGGCCTTGAAGACGTCGGTGCGGGTGCAGATGCCGGCGAGCCGCCCGCCCTCCCCCACCACCGGCAGATGGTCGACCTCCTCCTGAAGCATGCGCTCCAGGGCGG
>JAXDLD010000121.1:0-11898 GCA_034666805.1 Acidobacteriota bacterium | reverse complement strand
GGCTTGGGCGGCGGCGGGGTTCCGGGGTCCTCGGCCAGGAGACGGTCGAGCCTGGGGTTGCCGTCCTGGTAGAACCGGGGATCGGTGAGGGGGACCCCCATGGCGTAGTCGGGCCAGCCCATCCAGGCGCCCGGGGTGATGGCCCAGAGCACGTCGGGGGCGCCGAAGATCGGCCGGCTGCCGCGCTGATCGGCGCCGTTCTCGGCGACGTAGAGCTGGCCCTGGGGTGAGAAGGCGAGCCCGAACGGGTTGCGCAGACCCCAGGCCACGAGCTCCGGCGGCCCCCCCGCCGCGGGCACCCGGAGGATCGCGCCGCTGCAGGGGACCTTGCCGGGGATGACCTGGCCGGGGGTGGTGGCGGTGCCGAAGGGGGAGTAGGCGCCGGTCGTCGCCCTCTTGCCGGGCGAGAGCGGGTTGGCGCTCGCGAAGTTGTGGCCGGCGAGCTTGACGTCCCGGCAGGGGACGTCGTGGAAGTCGGGATGGCGCGGCAGCCAGCCGAAGTCGGCATTGTCGGGCCCCACGACCCCCGAGTTGGTGGCGGTCCCCTGGCCGAAGTAGATCCACCCGTCCGGCCCCACCGCCGGGCCGTCGGTATGGTGGTCGCCCAGGCTGGGGAGGCCGGAGACGATGGGGGCGATCTTGCCGTCCGGGGTCACCTTGAGGATCCGGCCGCCGTCCTTCTCGCCTCCCTCGGCGACGTAGAAGTTGCCCTCCTGGTAGGCGACGCCGTTCCACGGCGGGTTCTCCCCCGTCGCAACGACGCTCGGATTGCCGCCAGCACCGATTTTGAGGAGCCGCGGGGTCGTCCAGACCTCGCCATAGGAGTAGCCCGATTCGAGCACGTAGACGCCGCCCCGCTCGTCGAAGGCGACCCCCACCGGGAAGGTGAGGCCGGTCGCCGCCACTTCCGCCCGATAGCCGGCAGGGAGTGCGACGTCTCCGGGATCGGCCCGCCGGGGCGGCACGAAACGGGTCTGGCCGCCGCCGCGCGAAGGGAGAACCGACCAACAGGCGGCGAGGCAGGGGAGGGTGGCGGCCAGGAGCAGGGCGGGAACGGACGGGACTCTGCGCACGGGGGACCTCCACCCGGTCACGATCGTTCAGGCTGAGAATAAGGAAGCAAGAGGACTGCCAGGGAGACGTGTGTTGCGATCGGAGCGGAGGTGAAGGAAGATACCGCCTCCCGCCCGTGAGGAGCCCGCGTCCATGCCCGAGACCCCGTCCACCCTGCCCCCCCTGCCCAAAGTCACCATCTACACCGACGGCGGCGCCGATCCCAACCCGGGACCTGGAGGCTGGGGGGTGGTGCTGCTCGACGAGGCGGGGAAGCGGACCAAGGAGCTCTACGGCGGCGAGCCCCGGGCGACCAACAACCGCATGGAGCTGACCGCCGCCATCCGCGGCCTGGAGTCGTTGAAAGAGCGCTGCCGGGTACGGGTCCGGACCGACTCGCAGTACCTGCGCCGGGGGGTGACCGAATGGCTCCCGGGCTGGATCGCCCGCGGCTGGCGGCGCAAGGAGGGGGTGCTCCTGAACGAGGACCTCTGGCGCCGGCTGGCCGAGCTCCTCCCCGAGCACGAGGTGAGCTGGGAGTGGGTCAAGGGCCACGCCGGGGAGCGCCACAACGAGCGGGCCGACGAGCTGGCGACCCGGGCCATCCGCGAGCAGGGGGGCAAAACCGCGGCAGGGGCCGCGGGCCCGGCCATCCCGGTGGTCGAGGCCGACGTCTTTCTGCGCGTCTCCGCGGCCGGCGGCAGGGGCGGCTGGGCGGCGCTGGTGCGGCAGGGGGGCGAGGAGCGGGTCCTCGCCCGCGGCGAGACCGGGAAGACCGCGAACCAGCTCGACCTCCTGGGCGCCGTGGCGGCCTTGGAGAGCCTGCCGCCCGGCACCGCGGTCGCCGTCCACACCGGCTCGGACTATCTGAGGAACGGGGCGACCGGCTGGATCGCCGGCTGGAAGCGGCGCGGCTGGAAGACCCAGGAGGGGCAGCCGGTCCAGAACCGCGACCTCTGGCAGCGGCTCGAAGCGGCCATGGCCACCCGCCGCGTCCACTGGCCGGCGGTCAAGGGCCGCGAAGTCCCCGAATTCGAAGCCCTCGGCTCCGCCGCCCGGGAGGCGGCGGGGCGGGGGAAGTAATTAACCTTTAGGAGAAACTCATGAAGAAGCAGAAAAAGGTCCAGAAGCTCACCCTCAAGAAGGAAACTCTCCACGCCGTCGGGAGCAGCGGCGCCCGAGCCTTCGACTCCTGTATCGACAGCTGCTATCTCGTCTCGTGCGGAGGGGGCTGCGGCATTTCGACGGGCGCGGGTGACACGGTCATCGAGTGAAGGGCGAAATCGGCGGGGCGGCCCCTCACACCTCAACGCCCGCCTCTTTGAGGAGCGCCAGGAAGGCCTCCTCGTCGAGGGTCGTGACCCCAAGCTTCTGGGCGTCCTCCGCCTTCGAGCCGGCGTCCTCGCCCACGACGACGTAGTCGGTCCCCTTGCTGACCGAGCCGGTGGCGCGGGCGCCTAAGGAGACGACGAGCTCCTGGGCCTGGCGTCGGGGGATGCGGGAGAGGCCGCCGGTGAAGACGAACTTCTTGCCGGCGAAGGGGCCCGCGGCTTCGGCGGCCGCCGGGGCCGCGGGAGCGGTCTCGGCGACCTCGACCCGCTTCAGGAGGTCGTCGAGTACCTCGGCATTGCCGGGGTCCCTAAAGAAGGTGGTGATCTGCTCGGCCATGCGCGGCCCCACCCCGGGGACCTCCTCAAGGGTGTCTTCGTCGGCCGCGCGCAGCCGGCCGAGGCTCCCGAAGTGGCGGGCGAGGTCGCGCGCTACCGCCACCCCCACCTCGGGGATGCCTAAGCCGTAGAGGAAGCGGGGGAGCCCGGTCTTCGACGCCTTCTTCAGGTTCTCGACCAGCTTGGTCGCCGACTTTAAGGCGAAGCCCTCGAGCTCGACCAGCTGCTCAGGAAGCAGGTCGAAGAGGTCGGGCAGCCGGCGGACCAGCCCCTGGGCGACGAAGAGCTTGGCGCTCTCCTCGCCCAGCCCCTCGACGTCCAGGGCGTCCCGCGAGGCGAGGTGGACGATCCGGCCGGCGAGCTGGGCCGGGCAGTTGAAGCCGTTCGGACAGACCGTGAAGGGGCCGCGCTCGACGAGCGGCATGCCGCAGGAGGGGCAGGCGGGGGGCATCTGCCAGACCGGGCCGCGCTCGCGGTCGGGCTCGTCGATCCGCTCGACCACCTGGGGGATGACGTCCCCCGCCCGCTGCACCCGCACCCGGTCGCCCTCCCGCACGTCCTTCCTCACCACCTCCTCGCGGTTGTGGAGAGTGGCGCGGGCGACCGTCACCCCGCCGATCTCGACCGGCAGCATGAGGGCGACCGGGGTGACGACGCCGGTCCGCCCGACGCTGGGGACGATCGAGAGGATGCGGGTGACCTCCTTGCGCGGCGGGAACTTGAAGGCGAAGGCCCAGCGCGGGTGGCGCGACGTCCATCCCAGCCCCTCGCGGGCCGCCAGGTCGTCGAGCTTGATCACGATGCCGTCGATCTCGAAGCCCAGGTCGTCCCGCTTCTCCTCCAGGTCCTTGTGATAGGCGAGGATGTCGGCCACCGTCGTGCCGCGCCGCACGAGCGGGTTGACCCGCAAGCCCCAGGCCGCGAGGATCCGCAGCACCTCCCACTGGGTGGCGGGCTGGGCACCCTCCCACCCCTCGGAAAAAATCAGGTCGTAGGCGTAGAGGTCGAGCGGCCGGGAGGCGGTGAGCTGGGGGTCGAGCTGGCGTAGAGCCCCCGAGGCGGCGTTGCGCGGATTGGCGAAGGGCTCCTTGCCCTCGGCCAGGAGCCGCTCGTTGAGCTTGTCGAAGGGCCCCGAGTGCATGATCACCTCGCCGCGGACGGCCAGGAGCCGCGGATGGGGGGGCGTCCCCTCCCCGTCCCGCAGTCGGAGGGGGACGGTGGGGATGGTGCGGATGTTCTCGGTGATCCCCTCGCCCTTGGTGCCGTCGCCGCGGGTCGAGGCCCGGAGCAGCAGCCCGTTCTCATAGACCAGCTCGACCGAGGCGCCGTCGAGCTTGGGTTCGAGGACGTAGGCGAGGTCAGCGGCGGCTTCCGGCCCCAGCCCCTTCCGCACCCGCTCGTCGAAGCGGACGAGCGCCGGCTCCTCGCGATCCGAGTCGAGGGAGAGGAGGGGTGCCAGGTGCTCGACCGTGGGGAAGCTCGTGAGCGGCTGGCCCGCCACCCGCTGGGTGGGGGAGTCGGGGGAGAGGAGGTCGGGGTGCTCCGTCTCCAGGGCCTGGAGCTCGTGGTAGAGGCGGTCGTACTCCTCGTCCGCCACTTCGGGCGCGTCTTTTACATAATAGAGATAATCGTGGTGGCGGATCGCCCCCCGGAGCTTCTCGATCCGCGCCGCCGCCCGCTTGCGCTCCATCGCCGTCCCCCCTTGGCGGCTCCCCTGCCGAGAGGGATCGCCGCGAAGCCGAAAATTTAGCACGCCCCTGGTACTCTGGTGCGGGCTCGCGGCCCTGAGCCCGCGAGCGGCATTCGAGGAGGGATGATGTCTCTGTGGACGCGTGGCGGCCTGCCCATCAAAGACCTGGTCCGGCGGATCTTCCTCCAGATCTATGAGGACCAGATCCTGGGCCACTGCGCCGAGCTCGCCTACTACTTCCTCTTCTCGCTCTTCCCGCTCCTGCTCTTCTTGACCACCCTCTTAGGCTACCTCGCCGAGGCGAACGCCGAGCTGCGGGTCAACCTCTTCACCTACCTGGCCCGCATCTCGCCGAGCCAGGAGATCGTCAACCTCCTGGCGAGCACCCTGGGTGAGATCACTCAGGGGAAGGGCGGGGCCAAGCTCTCGATCGGCTTCCTCGTCGCCATCTGGGCCTCCTCGAACGGCATGCTGGCGATCGGCAACACCCTGAACATCGCCTGCGGCCTGAAGGAGAACCGCCCCTGGTGGAAGCGGCGGATCGGGGCCATCGTCTTGACCATCACCTTCGCCGGCCTTCTGATCTCGGCCCTCGCCATGATGATCCTGGGCGGCGCCATCGGCGAGGCGCTCGCCCAGCGGGTCGGCCTGGGGACCCTATTCGCCGTCCTCTGGCGGATCCTCCAGTGGCCGCTCGTCCTGGTCTTCCTCTTCGTCTCCTTCGAGATCGTCTACAACTACGCCCCGAACCTCGGCAGCCACCCCCACCGGGAGTGGGGGAGCCCGGGGGCGGCCACCGCCGTCGTCCTCTGGCTGGGGGCTTCCTTCGGCTACCGCGTCTACCTGGGCTACTTCCACGCCTACTCGAAGACCTACGGCTCGCTCGGAGCGGTGATCCTCCTCCTCATCTGGTTCTACATGACCGGCTTCGCCCTGCTGATGGGGGGCGAGGTCAACTCCGAGATCGCCCGCGCCCGCGGCGAGCTGCCGAAGAAGGAGCCGATCGAGGAGGGAGTCCCACGGGAGACGCAGGAGAAGCGCCGGCGCCTGGGCCGGGTCCGCCGGAAGGGCTAAGTCGGGACTGTTTTACGCCGGGGGAGGGCAGTAGAGGTCGCGCCGCCGTTCGAGGTCGGCGATGACGGCGCGCTTGAAGCCCTCGGGGCCGGCCTGGGCCAGCATCTCGCGGTGGTAGGTGCCCAGGTCCACGGCCTCCAGGTTGATGCGGATCGTCTTCCACAGGTGCGGCCAGCGCTGGCCGGGGACCTGGACGTGGTGCAGCCCGCCGCTGTAGGCGAGGAGCATCCGCCCCTCGCCGATCGAGTCGAGGATCTCGGCGATGCCGCCGCGGACGGTCATCGGCCGGCCCTCCGAGTCGAGGCCGTTCGCCCGCTTCATCCGCCCCTCGGGGAAGAGGACGACCATGGCATCGGGGTCGATCCGCTTCAAGACCGCGTCCCAGCTCTCGTCGCGCTCCCGGGTGATCGAGATGACGTGCTTCGCCACCAGGCCGAAAAAGCGGCCGACGACGGCGCGGTCGGAGGTCTTCCGGGCGATCGGCAACACGCCGTGGCGGGCGAGCCGGAAGAGGAAGCTCGCCGGGCAGCCGCCGGCGTAGAGCGGCTCAAAGAGGCTCGTGTGATTCAAGAAGGCGACCAGCCGGAGGCCGCTCCAGGGCGCCGGCGGCACCTCGCCGATGAACCGCATGTCGATGCGGTAGAAGAGGTTCGCGACGACCTTGATGAGGTAGAGGAGGAGGAAGACGACGACGTCGCGCACGTTTTCGCCTCCGGGACCCGCCTACCCTGCCGTCCACCCTTCCGGGAACTCGGTCGGCACCCGCTGCGCCGCGGCCAACAGCTCCTTGGCCGAGTTGATGTAGGGCAGGAGCCGGGCGAGGCTGCCGCGCGCCAGCTTGACCTTGCCCGACATGACGCCGAGGAGCGGCTCGAGCCGGCCTTCGAGCACCTCTTTCCACACCGCGGCGGCGGCGGTCACGACGTAGGAGGCGGCGTCCAGGTCCTCCCGCGAGGCCGCCCGCGCCACCCGGCAGACGCCGTGCCAGAGGTCGAGATAGACCCCGCGCTCGCTTAAGACCCCGAGGGCCTCGTCCGTCGCCATGGAGAGGACCATCGCCCCCTCCCAGCCCTTGGCCGCGCGGGCGTAGCCCTCGCTCGCGGCGATCTCTTCGCGCAGGACCCGCGCCCACTCGTCCCCGAAAAGCTCGGCCATGCTCGTCAGACCTCCATTCGCCGGTTTCGGCGGATCATACGGGAAAAGATGCGCCTCTGATACGCTTTGCCTCTTTTGAGCCAGGCACCGAGGAACCGTCATGTCTTCAAAGGCTTTAGAGCCCAGCCCGAATTCCCCGCGCCGGCCCGCGATCTCGGCCATCATCACGACCTTCAACGAAGAGGCCAACATCGCGGGCTGCGTCGAGTCGCTCCTCTGGTGTGACGAGATCTTCGTCGTCGACTCCTTCTCGAGCGACCGGACGCCGGAGATCGTCAAGAGCTTCGAAAAGGTTCATTTCTTCCAGCGCACCTACTACGGCTCGGCGTCGCAGAAGAACTGGGCCATGGACCAGGTGGCCCACGACTGGATCCTGATCTTCGACGCCGACGAGCGCTGCACCCCCGAGCTGCAGCGGGAGATCGAGTCTCTCCTCGCCCGCGGCCCCGCCTGCGAGGGCTACACGATCAAGCGCCGGGTCTACTTCCTCGGCCGGGTCATCCGCTTCTCCGGCTGGCAGCACGACCGGGTGGTGCGCCTCGTCCGCCGCGGCTCGGCGCGCTACCCCAACCGCCGGGTCCACGCCGACATGATCATCCGCGGTCCGGCCCCCGTGCTCCGGAGCCCCATGGAGCACTACATGGCCGAGAACCTGGACGAGTACACCCGGCGGATCGAGAAGTACAGCTTCTGGGGGGCCTCGCAGAACTGGAAGGACGGCCGGCGGGCCGGCTTCGCCGAGATCTTCGGCCGTTCGCTCTGGCGCTTCGTCCGCACCTACATCTTCCAGCTCGGCATCCTGGACGGCATGCACGGCCTCGTCTTCTGCCTCCTCCAGTCCTACGGCACCTACTTGAAATGGGCGCTCCTCTGGGGCTGGCACGTCAACGCCGCCCGCGGCCAGATGCCCGACCTCCCCATCTTCGACGACGACGAGACCACCTGGCGCGGCTTAGCCGAGGGCGAGGAGGGGGCCGGGGCCGGCGCCGGGCCGTAGCGAGATCGCGGAGACCGCCCGCTCCTGGCAGGGCTCTTGCTTTACATGGATCGCGGCTGCGGGGCTCTCCTAAGTACAACCCCTCCAACGTGCCCCCAGCCCTGTTCCTGCTCAATCCGGCGTTCTCGCGGCTGACCCCCCGGTCAGCGGCTATTCCATGCGGCCTCGTGCCGACGTTCTTGAGAGTCGTTCAAAAGGAGATTGCCATGCTGCTCGTGATCGCGCTGGTCCTCGTTGTCCTCTGGGCCCTCGGCTTCTTCGCCTTCCACGTCGCGGGCGGCCTCATCCACCTCCTGCTCGTCATCGGCGTCATCGTTCTCATCGTCCACCTCTTCCAGGGCCGAAGAGTCTAGGCGCGGCCTAAGCCGCTTCGCTTTCCTCTCCGGGCGGGTCCCTCCCGCCCGGCACCCCTCTTGCACCCTTCTCTTGAATAAGGCCTCGATCGCGAGGCACCTCGCATTGGCTTTTCCTGCGAAAGGAGTAGGGGAGATGGCGGATACAGCGGCCGATATCCTGGTCGGCGTCCTTGAGGATTGGGGCGTCGGCGTGATCTTTGGCATCCCTGGCGACGGCATCAACGGCATCATGGAGGCGCTGCGGAAGCGGGAGAAGGCGATCCGCTTCATCCAGGTCCGCCACGAGGAGTCCGCGGCGTTCATGGCCTGCGCCTACGCCAAGTACACGGGGAAACTCGGGGTCTGCCTCGCGACCTCCGGCCCGGGCGGCATCCACCTCTTAAACGGCCTCTACGACGCCAAGATGGACGGCCAGCCGGTCCTCGCCATCACCGGCCACCACTACAGCGACCTGATCGACACCTTCCAGCAGCAGGACCTGAACCTGGATCGGGTCTTCGAGGACGTTTCGATCTACAACACCAGGGTGATGAGCGCGGCCCACGTCGAGAACGTGGCGAACCTCGCCTGCCGGGCGGCCCTCTCCTATCGCGGGGTGGCGCACATCAATTTCCCCGTCGATCTCCAGGAGCAGGAGGTGAAGGAGCGCACCCCGAGCAACCTCCCCCACCACGAGTCGAGCGCCCGCACCCGCCGGGCCGGGCTGCCGGCGCGGCAGGAACTCGAAAAGGCGGCGGAAATTCTCAACGCGGGTAAAAAGGTGGTGATCCTCGCCGGCCGCGGCGCCCTGGGCGCGGGGGAGGAGCTGGAGCAGCTCGCCGAGCTCCTGGGAGCGCCGATCGTCAAGGCCCTCCTCGGCAAGGCGGTAGTGCCGGACGACAGCCCCTACACCACGGGCGGCATCGGCCTCCTCGGCACCAAGCCTTCACAGGAGGCGCTCGAAGACTGCGACACCCTCCTCCTCGTCGGCACCTCCTTTCCTTACATCGAGTTCCTGCCCAAGCCGGGGGACGCCCGCGGGGTGCAGATCGACCTCGATCCGCTGCGGATCGGCCTGCGCTACCCCGTCGAGGTGGGGCTCGTGGGCGACTCGCGGGAGACCCTGGCCGCGCTGCTGCAGCTCGTGAAACGCAACGAGCACCGCGGCTTCCTCGAGAAGGCCCAAAAGAGCATGAAGGACTGGGAGGAGCTCATGAACGAGCGCGCCACCCGGACCGAGACGCCCATGAAGCCGCAGGTCGCCGCCTGGGAGCTGGGCAAGCGGCTCTCCTCCACCGCCATCGTCTCTTCCGACTCGGGAACGAACACGACCTGGTTCGCGCGTCACATCCCGGTCAAGAAGGGGCAGATGCACTCGGTCTCGGGGACTCTCGCCAGCATGGCGAACGGCCTTCCTTACACGATCGCGGCGCAGATCGCCTACCCCGACCGCCAGTGCATCGCCTTCGTGGGGGACGGCGGCTTCACCATGTTGATGGGCGAGTTCGCGACCGCGGTCAAGTACAAGCTGCCGATCAAGGTGGTGATCGTCAAGAACAACAGCCTGGGGCAGATCAAGTGGGAGCAGATGATCTTCTTAGGCAACCCCGAGTACGGCTGCGACCTCCACCCCATCGACTTCGCCGCCTTCGCGAGAGCCTGCGGCGGCACCGGCTTCACCATCACCGACCCGGCCGAGTGCGGCGCGGTGATGCAGGAGGCCCTGGAGACCCCCGGGCCGGTGATCGTCGAAGCGGTGGTCGACCCCTTCGAGCCCCCCATGCCGCCCAAGGTGAACGCCAAGCAGGCCGCGCACTTCGCCGAGTCGCTCGCCAAGGGGGAGCCGAACCGGACGAAGATCGCGTTGACGGTTCTGGCGGATAAGGTGAAGGAGTTGGTGTAGGGGGGCCGCCTCGCGGCTGGAGCCCCGCCCTGCGGTGACTGCCGACAGTGCGGCGATCACCGCCGGGTAGGGTGGCGGTCCTCGCCATGCCCTCGCTAGATGTATACTGATCTGTATACCGAGGAGTATACAGCCATGGGTCAGGCGATGGTGCGCATCAGTGAACGAGCCCGGCAAACGTTGCGTGAGATCGCCCAATCCGCAGACGAGCCTATGCAGGCGGTTCTCGAGAAGGCCGTGGAGGAATATCGGCGCCGGCACTTCCTGGAGCGGGTCAGCTTGGCGTATGAGCGTTTGCGGGAAGACCCTGCGGCCTGGAGCGAGATGCAGGTGGAACGCGATGCGTGGGACCAGACCCTGAAGGACGGCCTCGCTCAGGATGAGAGTTGGACCGATGAGAGGGAGGTGCGGCGAACTGGCGGTGGAGAGAGCCGTTGAGCAGTCCACGTCGAGGGGAAGTATGGCTCGCCGACCTCGATCCTACCCGCGGGCATGAACAGGCGGGGAAGCGACCGGTGTTGGTGATCTCGGAGGATCGCTTCAACGGGAGTCCTGCGGACCTCGTCATCGTGCTCCCGGTGACGTCCCGCCTGCGACCGATCCCCACGCGCATCCGCATCCCACCCCTTGAGGGTGGTCTCAAGGTCGAGAGCGAGATCCTCTGTGACGCGATCCGCTCGATCAGCAAGGGCCGGCTGCTCGCCCGCTGGGGAGAAGTTGCGTCATCCACGCTCGACCAGGTGGACGACTGCCTGCGCATCCTCCTGCGGTTGTGACACCAGCTCCGCCCACGGCGGCCCCTGGGGTTCCACGGGCCGGGGTTCAGCCTGTTTGCGGCGACGCTCGCGGTCCTCCGGGAGACAGGCGCCCAAGCAAGCCTCCAAGGCGCTCGGTAGAGAGTGTACGAATCTGGCTGATCTTGACCCAGGATCGCTGGGCAGGGGTACGGACCGGACCTCCAAAGCCAGAGGAACCTCATCGATCTTAGGCCTCCATGCTTCATAAATTGCGGTGGCTCAAGATCGTTGTCCAATAAAACCAGAAGCACGCCGTCCCACTCGCCCCGTCCACGCGCGATAGCGCTTCGCGAGTTGCTTTGCGGAATGGATGATGGCTCCGACTTCTTCTAAATTTGGAGATGTGGATTCCGGCATCGCTACTCTTCCCTTCCCGCCCCATTCCTGCTACTCTCCAACCATTGGGAGGATCGCCCTCCCGCCCAACTCAAGCGGGGCCGGCCCGAGCGGCGAACTCGAACCGACCCCTAACTCCGCAGGAGACAGGACTCATGCGAAGCTCCCGTCATAGTACCAGCGTCCCTCCCTCCCCCCTCGACAACGCCTTCTCCCCCAACTACCTGGCCTGCCTGCGCGAGCGAGACGACGTCCTGACCGCCGCCGAGGCGGAGCTCGCCGGACCGTGGAAGATCGAGCCGGTTCTGAACCGACCCGGGGCGGTCGCCGTGCTCCGGCAGTGGAAGAGCTGGACGCCGGCGACCCTCCCGTCGCCGTCCTCTGGCATGAGGAGACGGCGCGGCTCCTCGCCGTCCTCCTCTCGATCGTCGACCGTGAATTGCTCTTCCATCTGGAGGAAGAGGCGACTTCCGAGGGCTACCCCCTGGTCGCGGTCTACGGCGAGCAGGGGCCCCAGGTCGCCGGGTGGCTCGACCGCTACGAGCCCCGCTGGGCCGAGGGGCTCCACCTCTTGGAAGCGATCATCCGCTCGCCCTCCCTCCTCGCCGACCTCCTCGAAGCGGCCGGGCCAGGCGCCGAGGAGTTGGTCGGCCGGATCCGCGCGCGACGTCAGCAGGCATAACGGCCATCCTTCCCAGTGGAGAGGGCGGAGCTTCCAGTCGCCCTCTCCCTCCCACGCTTACCAAGTGCCAGGCGATTCCCCGGCGTCCGCCGGGTAGGTTGGCGGTCATCGCCGGCAGTGCGGCGATCACCGCCGGGTAGGTTGGCGGTCGTCGCCGGCAGTGCGGCGATCACTGCCGGGTAGGTTGGCGGTCATCGCCGGCAGTGCGG
>JAXDLD010000120.1:0-6013 GCA_034666805.1 Acidobacteriota bacterium | reverse complement strand
GGCTTCGAGCTCGAAAGGGCGCCGCTCTTGCGCATTGCGCTCATCCGCCTGGGCGAGCAGGAGTGGCAGTTCGTCTGGAGCCATCATCACATTCTGCTCGATGCCTGGAGCCGTTCCCGCGTCTTCGAGGAGGTCACGCGGTCCTACGACGCGCTCCGCTGCGGTGAGGATCTCGCCCTCCCGGCCCCGCGACCGTTCCGCGACTACATCGGCTGGCTGGCCCAGCGCGACATCGGGGCGGCCGAGGCCCACTGGCGCCGTGCCCTCGCCGGCCTCGACGACGCCGTGCCTCTCGGCATCGACCGCCCCGCCTCCCCCCTGCCGGCGGGCGAGGAGCCCTTCGGCCAACGCGAGATCCGGTTGCCGCGCGCGCTCTCGGAAGAGTGTGAGGCGGTCGCCCGCCGCCGTCAGCTGACGCCCAATACCCTGATGCTCGGCGCCTGGGGGCTGCTGCTCTCGCGCTACGCCGACGCTCCGAAGGTGGTCGTGGGCACGGTGGTGTCGGGGCGTCCCGCCGATCTGCCGGGAGTCGAGGCGATCGTCGGGCCTTTCCTCAACAGTCTGCCCGTGCTCGTGCACGTGGAACCCGGAGCGCGCGCCTCGCTATGGCTGGCCGCCCTGCAGGCGGAGCAGGCGGAGATGCGGGCTTTCGAGTGGACGCCGCTCATCAAGATCCAACGCTGGGTGAGAGACGGCAAGACGCTGCTCCGGAACCTGTTCGTCTTCCAGAACGCGGCATTGGCCGCCACCCAATCGCCGAGCTCGTTTCGGATCGCGGCCATCGACGTGGCGGAACGGACCGACTACCCGCTCACCCTCACCGCCGAGCCGGGAAGCGAGATCACCCTCCGCGTCGACTTCGACCGCCGGTACTTCGACCCGCCGACCGCCCTGCGATTGCTCGCGCACTGGGCGAGCCTGATCGGTGGCCTCGCCGACCCGGCGGACCGGCCGCTGGGAGAGCTCGCCCTCCTGTCGCCCGCCGAGCGCCAGCAGCTGATCACCGAATGGAATGCCACGGAGGCCGCCTTCCCGGCGGAGGCCCTGGTGCATGAGCTGTTCACGGAGCAGGCGAAGCGCACGCCGGCGGCGCCGGCGGCGATCTGCGCGGGCCGCACCCTCTCCTACGCCGAGCTCGACGCACGGGCCGAGGCGCTGGCGGATCGGCTGCGCGCCCTGGGAGTGGGGCCCGAGTCCCGGGTGGGCCTGGCGACCCGGCGCGGCTTGGCGCTCGCCGCCAGCCTGCTGGGCATCCTCAAGGCGGGCGCCGCCTACGTGCCGCTGGATCCAGGATACCCGCGAGAGCGCCTGGCCTATATGTCCGCCGACGCGGGGCTGGCCGCCGTCGTGAGCGAGCCAGGGTTGGCCGAGAGCTTGCCGGAGCACGGAGCTCCCTTCGTCCTGCTCGCGCCGGACGGCACGCTCTCCGGCGCAGCGCAGGGGGCGGGCGAGACGTGGTCCGCGGTCCGGATGGCGGCCGATGGTGCCGCCTATGTGATCTACACCTCGGGCTCGACCGGTCTGCCGAAAGCGGTAGTCATGGCCCACCGCCCGCTGGTCAACTTCGCCCTCGCCATGGCGCGGCAGCTCCGGCTCGGTCCCGCCGACCGCATGCTCCAGTTCGCCTCTCCCAGCTTCGACGTGCTGCTCGAAGAGCTGCTCCCGACCTGGCTTTCCGGTGGCGCGGTCGTGTTCCCCGGCCGCGATCTGCTGCTCGCGGTCGAAGACCTCTCGGAAATCCTGGCGGACGAAAGGATCACGGGCCTCGAGCTGCCTGCCGCCTACTGGCAGGAGTGGGTCCACCACCTGACCGAGACCGGGATCACGCCCCCGGCCACGCTGCGCTTCCTGATCCTCGGCGCCGAGAAGCCGGCGCCCGAGCGGGTCGAGGAGTGGATGCGTCACGGCGTCGAGCTGGTCTACGTTTTTGGGCTGACCGAGACGGCGGTCACCTCCTCGCTCCACTCTCTGGCCGCGGCAGATGCCGGGCCAGGGGCTTTCCATCTGCCGATCGGGCATCCGGTGGCGAACCACCAGATGTACGTGCTGGATTCACGAGGCGAGCCGCTGCCGGTCGGTGTGACGGGGGAGCTCTACCTTGGAGGGGTCGGAGTGGCGCGCGGGTATGCCGGGCGGCCGGAGCTGACGGCGGAGCGGTTCGTGCCGGACTTCGTGGGGGAGGAGAGCGGGGCACGGCTCTACCGGACGGGCGACCTCGTCCGCCGGCGGGGGGACGGGGCGCTGGAGTTCCTGGGCCGGGGCGACGCGCAGGTCAAGGTGCGGGGGTTCCGGGTGGAGCTGGGAGAGGTGGAGGAGGCCCTGCGCCGGCACCCCGAGGTGCGCGATGCGGTGGTGGAGCTGCGGGGTGGCCGGCTGGTCGGCTATGTCGTACCGTCGCGGCTTCCAGCGTCCCCGGCCCCGTCGCGGGAGGACCTGCGGCGCTTCCTCCAGGCGGCCCTGCCCGAGCACATGGTGCCGGGTGCCTTCGTATACCTCGATAGCTTGCCGTTGACGCCCAACGGCAAGATCGACCGCGGCGCCCTGCCCGCGCCCGAGGCCCCGAGCGCCACCAGCCGCACCTTGCCGCGGACGGAGGTCGAACGGCACCTGGCGGAGATCTGGGCCGCGGTTTTGGGCCTCTCCGAGGTCGGCGTCGACGACGACTTCTTCGCTCTCGGTGGCGACTCGATCCTCAGCATCCAGGTCACTTCACGGGCCCGTCGCGCCGGGCTGGCGCTCACGCCGCGCCAGGTCTTCGAGCAGCCGACGATCGCTCGCCTCGCCCAGGTGATAGGGGAGAAGACGCCGGCGGCCGAGGCTCGGCCGGTGGCCGGTCCGGTGCCCTTGACGCCGATCCAGCGCTGGTTTTTCGACCGTGAACCGAGCGATCCGCATTGGTTCAACCTGCCGCTCCTGCTGCGCCCCGCGCGCCGGCTCTCCCCAAGAATCCTGGAGACGGTCCTGGTACGCCTGGCGGCGCACCACGATGCCCTACGCCTGCGCTTCTGGCGCGAGGGTGACGAGTGGGTACAGAGCTGCGCGCCGCCAGGAGAGCTCGAGCCGAGCTTCGCCACGGTCGACCTCTCGGCCCTGCCGGCCGACAGGCGGCCGGCCGCGATCTACGGCCAGGCCGAAAGGCTCCAGGGGGCTTTCGACCTGGGCCGGGGTCCGCTCTTCATGGCCGCGCTCTTCGATTTCGGAGCCGAGGGAGATCCCGGTCGGCTGTTGCTCCTCGCTCACCACCTCGTCGTGGACACGATCTCAATGCGGATCCTGGTCGAGGACCTGGCCGAAGCCTACGATTCCCTGGCGCAGGGGATGACTCCCGTGTTCGCGCCCCGCACGACTTCGATCGCGCGCTGGAATGAGCTCCTCGCTGCCCTTGCCCTGAGCCCTGAGCTGGCCACCGAGCTCGCCTACTGGGCGGCGCCCGAACGCACCGAGGTCGCACCGCTCCCGCGGCCCGCGGGGCCGAGGGGAGAGGACGTCGAGGGGACGGTCGAGACCCTCACCATCGAGCTCGACGCCGAGATGACCCGGTCGCTCGTACGGGACGTGACGGCCCTCTACCGCCTGCGGTTTGAAGAGGTGTTGCTCGCCGCGCTCGGCCAGGCGGTCGCCGCCTGGAGCGGCGAGCGCCTCCTCTTGATCGACCGCGAGGGGCACGGGCGAGATGCCGATCTCGGCGCCGCCGATCCGGGGCGCACCGTGGGCTGGTTCGCGACCCTCTATCCGGTGCTGCTCGATCTGCGCGCGGCCTTGGCGCCGCGCGACCTGCTCCGCACGGTCAAGGAGCAGTCGCGGGCGGTACCTCGGCGCGGTCTGGGGTGGGGCCTCCTGCGCTACCTCGGGCCGGCGGAGTCGCGCGCGCGGTTGCGCGGCCTCCCGCCGGCCGAGATTCTCTTCAACTACGTCGGCCAGCTCGATGCCGGCGCCGAGGGCGAGTTGCCGTTCGCGCTCGCGGGAGAGCGGGTTGGCCCGGCGGTCAGCCCGCGCGCCTTGCGGAGCCATCGGCTGGAGGTCAACGCGGGCGTCGTCGACGGCAGGCTGCGTATCGCCCTCCTCTTTCCGGGGCACCCCGGAAATGTCGCCGATGCCGACGGGATGACAAGCCTCGCCGCGGGGATCCGCGCGGCGTTGGCGGACTTCCTCGCCCACTCGCGGTCGGCCGAGGCCGGGGGTTACACGCCCGCGGACTTCCCGCTCGCCCGCCTCGGCCAGGTGGAGCTCGACCGCTTGCTGGGGCGCGAGCGGGGCATCGCCGACGTCTATCCGCTGTCGCCGCTCCAGAAGGGGATGTTGTTCCACGTCCTGCTCGAACCCGAAGCCGGACAGTATCTGGGTCAACTGGTCTGCGAGCTCGTCGGGGCCCTCGACCGGGCAGCCTTGCGGACGGCCTGGCAGGCGCTGGTCGAGCGCCATCCGGCCCTCCGCACGAGCTTTCGCGGCCGGGATCTCGCGGAGCCGCTCCAGGTCGTCCACCAACGAGTCGAGCTGCCCTACGTCGAGGTGGATTGGCGCGGTCTCTCCGCCGCCGAGAAGGAGCGTCGCGCGGCCGACTATCTGGCCGCGGATCGACGCCGGGGTATCGATCCGGAGCGGCCGCCGCTCCTGCACTGGCTGCTCGCCCGTAGCGACGAGGACGTGCACCTTCTCGTCTGGACTTTCCTGCAGACCAACCTCGACGGCTGGAGCCTGCCGCTGCTCTTCGACGAGGGGCTGGTGCGTTACGAGGCGCTGGTCTCCGGCGGCGTGCCGCGCTTCGAACCGACCGCTCCTTTCCGCGACTACATCGAGTGGCTGAGCCGCCAGGACATGGCGGCGGCCGAGCTCTATTGGCGGCGCGCCTTGGCCGAGGTCGAGCATGCGACACCTCTCCCCGGCGCCCTCCCCGTGGGAGCCGGCGGGGCCGGGCTCGACGATTACCGGGAGGATCAACTGCGCCTCTCGCGCGCGGAGAGCGCCGCCCTCCTCGCCTTCCTGCACCGTCACCAATTGACTCTCAGCACGCTCGTGGAAGGTGTCTGGGCGGCGATCCTGGCCCGCTTCTCGGGCGCGGCGAGCGTGGTCTTCGGCGCCGCCGTCTCCGGCCGGCCGGCCGAGCTCCCCGGTGTCGAGACGATCGTCGGCCTTTTCCTCAACATGCTCCCCGTGCGCGTCACCTCGCAGGGTTCGTCTCCGGTCCTCGCGTGGCTCCGGCGGATCCAGGCCGAGCAGGCCGAAGCGCGCCAGTTCGAGCACACACCGCTCGCCGACATCCAACGCTGGAGCGGCGTGCCGGCCGGCCAGCCGCTCTTCGAGAGCATCCTGGTGGTCGAGAACTACCCCGTGGGCGAGGCGGCCCGCAAGCGCGCCGGCAGCCTCGCCGTCCGCGGTCTGCGGACGGTGGAGAAGTCGAGCTACCCCCTCTCTCTGGTGATCAACCCCGGAGTGGAGATCGCGGTGACCTTCTCGTACTACCGGAGCCGCTTTACGGCGGGTGCGCTCGGCCGGCTCCGGCGCGACTTCGGCGCCCTCCTGCGGGCGCTCCTGACCCACCCCGAGGTACGGGTGGAGGATCTCTCCACGTTGGCCCCGGAGGAGCGGCAGCAGCTCCTCGTCGAATGGAGCGACACCGCCGCGGCCGCGGATTACCCGGCGGATCAGCAGCCGGTCCATCGGCGCGTCGAGGCGTGGGCGCGGCGCTCGCCGGGGGCGCCGGCCGTGGTCGCCGGTGACCGCGTCCTGACCTATGGCGATCTCGTCGACCAGGCGGACCGCTGGGCCGGCGAGCTTCTGAGGCGCGGCTTGGGTACCGAGGAGGTGGTGGGCGTCTGCCTGCCGCGCTCCCCCGAGCTCGTCGCCGCCCAGCTCGCGGTGCTCAAGGCGGGCGGAGCCTATCTTCCGCTCGATCCGGACTACCCGGAGGAGCGGATCGCCTACATTCTCGGCGACTCGCGAACCCGTTGGCTGCTGTCCCGCGCCGACCTCCTGCCACGTCTCGCGGGTTTCGCCGGCGAGGTCCTGATCATGG
>JAXDLD010000119.1:0-4770 GCA_034666805.1 Acidobacteriota bacterium | reverse complement strand
GCTTTGCGGAGGCGGCCGGTCGCCTCTCAGTCCGGATACACGAACTTAATCTCCGCCTCGATCTCCGGCAGCAGGCTCTTGTGCACCGGGCAGGTGTGTCCCGCCCGTTCGAGCTTCGTCCGTTGATCGGGGGTCAAGCCCGGCGGCATGTGGACCTCGACCGGCAGCTTGGCGATCCGCCGCGGGTCGCTCTGCATGTGCTTCTCGATCCGGAAGGAGGCGGTCGTGAAGTCGATCCCCTCGCGCTCGGCGACGATCGCCATCGTCGTCACGACGCAGGAGCCGAGCGCCGCCGCCGCCAGGTCGGTGGGGGAAAACGAGCTGCCGTCCCCCTTGTTGTCGACCGGCGCCGCGGTCTTAAGCTTCGCCCCGGAAGGACCGTGCGTGAGCTCCATCTTGAGGTTGCCGGTGTAGGTGCCCGTGATCTCGACCGCCATGCTCGATCCCTCCCTGGGAAGTAAGGCCCCTACCTTACTACCCCTCCCGCGGCGGCGCTACCGGTTCCCCTCGAAGCAGAGCTTGGGGTTGCGGCGCGCCCGCAGGAGGTAGGCGCCGATCTCCTGGACGAGCCCCAAGGTGATGCGCTCCATCTCCGCCGCCTGCTTGAAGGTCACCAGGGCGGCGATCGCCTGGCGGTGCACGTCGCGGGCGACGAAGAGGGGGAACATCTCGTCGGCCAGGCGCTGCACCTCTTCGCCGCGCCCCTGGCGGAGGTAGAGCGTAGCGAGGTCCAGGGTCACCATCGAGGCGTCGTAGCCCAGGTCGCGCTCGAGGAAGCGCCGCCGCATCTCGCGGAAGGCCGCCTCGGCCTCGGCGAAACGGCCGCGGCCGGCCGCGATCCGTCCCTCCAACCAGGTGAGGCGGAAGCCCGTCCACGCTTCGGGTGTCTCGACCGCGGCCAGGCGCAGGACGGCGAGCTGGGCGACGGCCTCCTCGGAGCGGCCAGAGTCGTTGAGGAACCAGGCGAGGTGGTAGGCGGCGATCCGCCCCAGGTAGGACTCGCGGCGCGGCTCCAGGAGGCGGAGGCCGTCCTCGATCCCCCGGATCGCCCGCTCGGCATGGCCGGCATTGCCCTGGACGATCCCCTTCCAGATCATGGCGCGGCCCGTTCTGTGGGGGTCCTTGACCTCGCTGTAGATCTCGATCGAGAGGTCGAGCAGCTCGGCGGCCTCCTCCAGCCAGCCCTGGTCGGCCAGGAGGGCCGCCCGGAGATCCAGGATGCGCGCCTCCTCCAGCGGGTCGGAGGAGCCGTCGTCGGCCAGGCACTCGGCGTAGGAGAGGGCCTGCTCGGCGCCGGCCAGGTCGCCGCCGAGCCGGCGGGCGTTGCCGAGGTAGGCCCAGGAGCGGGCTTTCAAGTCCTGCACCACGGAGACGCCGTAGTGGTGGGGGGAGAGGCAGTCGGAGACCTCGACCGCCAGCTCGGCCCGTTCGAGGGCGCGGGCGGGATCGGTGAAGCCGGCCTCGAAGCTCTGCTCGACGAGGAGCTCGCAGACCGCCAGGGTGTGGAGGCCGGGCAGGGCGCGGAGGACCGCGAAGCGCTCGGCGCGCGGGTGGGCGAGGAGCTCGGCCAGGAGGTCGGGCGCCGCGGCGCGCTCGATCTCGACCCGCGCCAGGCGCCTCTCCAGGCGATCGAAGGTGCGGGCGAGCGCCTCCGGGTCGTCGGAGAGGAAGCTGGCGCTGGCGTCGACCCACTCGCGCCAGGCCGCCGGATCCTCGGCGAGCGGCATGAGGAGCCGGTCGATCTCGGATTGGCAGGTGGCGCAGCCGGAACGCAGATGCCGCTCGATGCGGCTGCTCTCGGCCGCGGGCAGCTCGCCGCAGGCGAAACGTTCCAGGGTGGGGTGATCCGGATGGTGATCTTCCATCTCTCCTCCTCGCAGGCCGCCAAGCGATGACTTCCAATTAAAAGTTGCCGGTGGGGCGCCAAATGGGACAGCCGGGGCCATCCTTGTCGCTCCCGGAAAGGCCCTCTACAGGGAAGAGGTGCGCGAAAGCTGCAGAATGGGGACGACTTGTGTAGAGATTGCAAGCCCACGACGGCACGCCTTCCAGGAAAGTCGATCTCCCTACCGGCGACCGCCGTGCCGCCCATGGGGCGCAGCGTTCGGGGCCCTGGTCCATGTCTTGCAATCTGGAGGCGGCATGCGGGAGTGGGCCTTCAATACCTTCTGGATGGCGGGATTCGAGTGCTCGTGCCAGAGACTGCGGAACGGGCGCCGGCTCGACCTCTCCGCCGCGACCGGCCACGAGCGCTGGGCGGCGGCCGACTACGCGCGCCTGCGCTCGCTGGGCATCACCACGGTCCGCGAGGGGCTCCATTGGCAACGCTCGACGACCCCTTCGGGGCGGCTCGACCTCGCCACCGTCCTGCCGCGCGTGCGGGCCGCCCGGGATGCCGGCGTCCAGGTGATCTGGGACCTCTGCCACTACGGCTGGCCGGACGGCGTCGACATCTTTCGCCCCGCGTTTGTCGCCCGCTTCGCCGAGTGGGCGAAGGCGGTGGCCGAGGTCGTCGCCGGGGAGACCGGCGAGATCCCTCTCTACGTGCCGGTCAACGAGATCTCCTTCTGGTCCTGGGCCGGCGGAGAGGTGGGGTACCTGAACCCTTTTGCCGTGGGCCGCGGCTTCGAGCTCAAGGCGCAGCTCGTGCGCGCCGCCTTGGCCGCCACGGACGCGGTGTGGAGCGTCGATCCGCGCGCCCGCATTCTGCACGTCGACCCGCTCATCCATATCGAGGCCGATCCGGAGCACCCGGAGGACGGCCCGGATGCCGAAGGTCACCGGCTGGCCCAGTTCCAGGCCGGGGACATGCTGCGCGGCGAGCTCTGGCCCCAGCTCGGCGGTGATCCGCGCTACGTCGACCTCGTGGGGGTCAACTACTACCCCAACAACCAGTGGATCTTAAACGGCCCCACGATCGAGCGCGGGAGCCCGCTCCACCGGCCGCTCCGTGACATGCTGCGCGAGGCCTGGGAGCGTTCGGGCAAGCCGCTGTTCGTGGCGGAGACCGGCGCCGCCGGGGAGGCGCGCGGGCCGTGGCTCGCCCACGTCGGCGACGAGGTGCGGGCCGCCCGCCGCGCCGGCGTCCCCGTCCTCGGGGTCTGCCTCTATCCGATCCTCGACTATCCGGGGTGGGACGACGATCGTCACTGCGAGGTCGGGCTCTGGGGCTACGCCGACGAGGCTGGGGAGCGCCCGCTCTGCCGCTCGCTCGCCGCGGAGCTGCGGCGCCAGCAACAGCTTTCAGATTACGAGATCACTGCCACCGGCACGGCCGGCGTTACCGTGGAGGAGAGAGAGCTTGCAAGGTACTAGGGACGCGGCCGCTCCGGCTCTGCTGGAGACCCCGGCCGAAGCGAAACCGGACTTGGTCGTCCTCTCCCACCTGCGGTGGGACTTCGTCTACCAGCGGCCGCAGCACCTGATGAGCCGCTTCGCTCGCGAGCGGCGGGTCTTCTTCTTCGAGGAGCCGCTTTATCACGACGGTCCCCCACGCCTGGTGACGGCGGAGCGCGAGGGCGTCGTCCTCGCGGTGCCCCACCTGCCGCACGGCCTGACTCCGGAGGAGGCGGAGGCCGCGCAAGGCGAACTCCTGGCCGAGCTCGCGAGCGCCCACGGGATCGAAGAGCACGTCCTCTGGTACTACACGCCGATGGCGGTCGCCTTCACCTCCGGGCTCGACCCCTTGGCCGTCGTCTACGACTGCATGGACGAGCTGTCGCTCTTCCGCGGCGCTCCGCCCGACCTCCTGGGCCGCGAGGAGCGGCTCCTGGCTGCCGCCGACCTGGTGTTCACGGGCGGCCAGTCGCTCTATGAGGCCAAGCGCAGCCGTCATCCCAGTGTCCATGCCTTCCCGAGCAGCATCGACGCGGCGCACTTCGCCCGCGCCCGCGAGCCGCAACCGGAGCCCGCCGACCAGGCCGCCATCCCGCGTCCCCGGCTCGGCTACTTCGGGGTGATCGACGAGCGCATCGACTTAGACCTCCTGGCCGCCCTGGCCGACGCCCGCCCGGAGTGGCAGATCGTCATGGTCGGGCCGGTGGTCAAGGTCGACCCCGCCGCCCTGCCGCGCCGGGCGAACCTGCACTACCTCGGCATGAAGAGCTATGCCGAGCTCCCCGCCTATCTCGCGGGCTGGGACGTGGCCCTGATGCCCTTCGCGCGCAACGAGGCCACCCGCTTCATCAGCCCGACCAAGACCCCGGAGTACCTGGCCGGTGGCCGGCCGGTGGTCTCGACGTCGATCCGGGACGTCGTCCATCCGTACGGCGAAGAGGGGCTGGTGGAGATCGCCGACGAGGTCGGCGAGCTCGAGGTCGCCGTCGAGCGCTGTCTGGACGGCTCCGGCGGCAGTGACCACTGGCGGAAGCGGGTGGACGAGTTCTTGGCCGACGGCTCGTGGGATCGCACCTTTCGCTGTATGTCGGACCTGATCGACGCCGCCGCCACCAAACGGCGACGGGCCGTCGGCTGAGGGTCTTCTTTCTAATCCGGCGCTCCTGGGAAGCGGGTCCTCCCGCCTCCGAGCAATTGCTGATATGGCTTCTTGGAAAGGAGCAGATTGAGATGTTTGACTATCTGATCGTTGGTGCAGGGTTCGCCGGGAGCGTCTTGGCGGAGCGCTTGGCCCGGGGCTCGGGCAAGTCGGTCCTCGTCGTCGACCGGAGGAGCCATATCGGTGGCAACGCTTATGACGAGTACGACGACTCGGGGATCCTGATCCACCGTTACGGCCCGCATATCTTCCACACCAACTCGCGCGAGGTGTTC
>JAXDLD010000118.1:0-4765 GCA_034666805.1 Acidobacteriota bacterium | reverse complement strand
GGCGGCCTACGCCGCCTTCGCCGTCCAGCTGGCGGCCGGCCGCAGCCAGCCGCTCAGGATCGCGGTCTCGCACGGCCAGCTCGTCGTCACCCTTCACGGCCGCTCCGACCGCGGGATCACGGGCTCGCTCCTGGATCTCGCGGCGGAGCTCGGCTAACCGCAACGATCGACCCCTCAAACCACGACAACGGAAAGAAAGGAAAAACGAACATGGCTACCACGCCCAACCCCAACCCCAATCCGAACCCGCAGCCGAAGAAGAAGAAGACCAAGCCCAGCGCCTTCGCCGACGTCCTCCAGGAGTGGGCTTCGCTGCTCACCGCGGTGGCCGACCGCGCGCCGGACATGGCGCCGGTCGAGCCGCACCGGGCGGCGCTCGCCGAGACCCTGGAGAAGGCCAAGAAGGCGAAGGGCGTCCAGGAGTCGCACGGGGCGAGCCGGCAGAGCACGACCCAGACCTTGAAGGAGATCTTGGTCGAGGGCAAGGACCGGGCGATCCGCCTGCGCGGGGCGATCCGGGCCGAGCTGGGTCCCACGACCGAGCAGCTGACGCAGTTCGGCATCCGCCCCCTCCGCCGCCGGCCGTTGCGCCACAAGAGTGAGACCCCCAGCGCACCGGCACCCCCGGTGGAGATCCAGGCGGCGAAGGCGGATCCGGGGGCCAAGTAGGAGTGACGAGTAGGGTTTTACAGAAGTAACCCCTTGTGCGCGCCCGGGCGCGCACAAGGGGGTGTTGGGTGGGTCGGTTTCCGCCGGTGCGCTACACTGTAGGGCAACTTTCGCCACACGCTGCGGGGTCTCCCCGGTAAGGGCTTTAAGCAGATGCAAGGACCACAGGCCGACCCTCCCGCGCAGCCGAAGAAAGAGGTCACGATCGCCGCCAACCTCCCAGAGCGGACAGCCTGGTGGCGGTATCGCGCTTCTCCCGGACGGAGCGGACGGAGCTCACCCTGGTTCCGGCATCGCAGCTTGGTCTACTTCGGTTGGTTGGGAATCGTTTTGCTCTGGACCGTTCCTGGCACTCCGGCGAAGGTGTTCGGGGTAATCTGTCTCATCCTTGCCGTGCTCTTGTTCATCAATATCAGGGGGGATCGGAAGGCCGCCAGGATACCGGCCCAAACCCCTGCACCGTACATCAATCTCCAGGCGGCGATGGCACGACTCCACGAGACGGACGACAAGCACAACACCGTTCAAACGCCTGAGAAGTGATGTTTTTCCCCTACCCGAACCGCCCCGTAATGTAATCCTCCGTCTGTTTCTTGACCGGGTTGAGAAACAGCTTCTCGGTCTCGCCGTATTCGATCAGCTCGCCGAGATATAAAAAGGCGGTGTAGTCGGAGACCCGGGAGGCCTGCTGCATGTTGTGGGTGACGATCACCTGGGTGTACTGGCTCTTCAAGTCCTGCATCAGCTCTTCGATCCGCGCCGTGGCGATCGGGTCCAAGGCCGAGCAGGGCTCGTCTAAGAGGATCACCTCGGGCTCGACGGCGATCGCCCGCGCGATGCAGAGGCGCTGCTGCTGGCCTCCCGACATCCCGAGGGCGCTCTCCTGGAGCCGGTCCTTGACCTCGTCCCAGAGCGCGGCGCCCACGAGGCTCCGCTCGACGATCTCGTCTAAGTCGCGCTTTCTGTGGATGCCCTGGATGCGGGGGCCGTAGGCGACGTTCTCGTAGATCGACTTGGGGAAGGGATTCGATTTCTGGAAAACCATGCCGATCCGCTTGCGCAAGAGATTGATGTCGATCTTCGGGTCCTGGATGTTGCCGCCCTCGAAGAGGATCTCGCCCTCGGTGCGCACCCCGTCGACCAGGTCGTTCAGCCGGTTGATGCAGCGGAGCAGGGTCGACTTGCCGCAGCCCGAGGGGCCGATGAAGGCGGTGATCCGCTTTTCCGGGATGTCGAGCGAGATGTCCTTCAACGCCTGCTTCTCCCCGTACCAGAGCGACAGGTGATCGATCGCGAGGATCGGATCTTGGATGCCGGGGTCGAGCGCCGGATCGCGCCGCGGCTCCGGAAGGACGGGGCGCGGGGGCAGGTTCGATTCCGGGCTGACTTGGGTGCGAGGCCTATCGATCTCGGTCATTCTCATTTTTCTCCGGGGCCGGCGGGCTAGATCGCGCTCCCCGCGTACTTCCGGCGCAGGTGGTTGCGGAGCGCGATGGCGGCCAGGTTGGTCAGGGTGACGACCAGGATCAGGAGGAGCGCGGTGGCGAAGACGAGCGGCTTGGTGGCCTCGACGTTGGGGCTCTGGAAGCCGACGTCGTAGATGTGGAAACCGAGGTGCATGAACTTGCGCTCCAGGTGGACGAAGGGGAAATGATGATCGAGCGGCAAAGACGGCGCGAGCTTGACCATGCCGACGATCATGAGCGGCGCCACCTCGCCCGCGGCGCGGCCCATGGCGAGGATCATGCCGGTCAGGATGCCCGGCGCCGCGGCCGGCAGGACCACCCGCCAGAGGGTCTCGAACTGGGTGGCCCCGAGGGCGAGCGAGCCCTCGCGCACGATCCGCGGCACCGCCGCCAGGCCCTCTTCCGCCGCCACGATGACGACCGGCACGGTCAAGAGGGCGAGGGTGAGCGCCGCCCAGAGGATGCCGCCGGTGCCGAAGGTGGGCGTCGGGAGCGCCTCGGAGAAGAAGAGGCGGTCGATCGAGCCGCCGACCTGGTAGACGAAGAAGCCGAGACCGAAGACGCCGAAGACGATCGACGGCACTCCGGCCAGGTTGTTGACGGCGATCCGCACGATGCGGACGAGGAGCCCCTGCTTGGCGTATTCGCGGAGATAGAGGGCGGCGAGGACGCCCAAGGGCACGACGGCGACCGACATCAGGAAAACCATCATCACCGTGCCGAAAATGGCGGGGAAGATGCCGCCCTCGGTGTTCGACTCGCGGGGGTCGGCGCTGACGAATTCCCAGAGCCGGGAGAGGTAGAGCCGCAGCCGGGCGAAGAACCCCAGTGCGTTCGGCCGGTAGGCGTGGACGACGTTGCCCACCGGCATCTCCTTCAACTCGCCGCCCGCCGTCCGCATCACCAGGGTTTGAGACTTCAAGCGCTCGCGCTCTTTTTTCGTGCGCGGGGAGTCGAGCGTCCGCCACACCGCCTGGGGGCCGCGGGCGAGGACCCGGCCGCCCTCGCGGAGCTCCTCCAGGAAGCCGTAGAAGTTGCCGTATTCGAGCCTTTCCAGGAGCACCGCGTCTTTCGGGAAGGTACGGGAGGCAACGTCTTTCTCGTCGATCCAGGCGAAGTCGAGACCGGAGACGTCGCGGTTGCCGATTTTCAGCCGGAAACGGTCGTGGGCGGCCTCGTCGGTCGTCACCTTCGTCTTCTCGACCTCCCACACCTCGCCCAAGATCTTCTTGCCATCCTTTTGCGCCAGGAGGACCAGGTCCTTCTGCCAGAAGTAGCCCATGCCGTTGACGATCAGGAGGGCCAGGATGCCGACAACTAAGAGCAGGTTGAAGGCGAGCGCGCCGCCGCAGAGCCAGGTGAAGGCCTGGCCGAGGAGGGCCGAGCGACGGCGGTTGGATGATTTTTCCACGAGATTTGCGATCAGAGCTGGGAGTAGCGCTCGCGCAGGCGTTGCCGCACGAGCTCGGCGATCGTGTTGAGGATGAAGGTGAGGACGAAGAGGAGGAGGGCGGCCACGAAGAGCGTCCGGTAGAGGGTGCCGCCGTGCGGCGCCTCCGGGATCTCGACCGCGATGTTGGCCGAGAGGGTGCGGAAGCCATTCCACGGGTTCCAGTCCAGGATCGGCGTGTTGCCGGTCGCCATCAAGACGATCATGGTCTCGCCGATCGCCCGGCCGAAGCCGATCATCACCCCGGAGAAGATCCCCGGCGAGGCGGTGGGGAGGACCACCCGGGTCACCGTCTGCCAGCGGTCGGCACCCAGGGCGAGCGAGCCGGCGACCAGGTTCCGCGGCACGTTCGAGAAGGCGTCCTCGGCGATCGCGAAGATGATGGGGATGACCGCGAAGCCCATGGCGAGCCCGACGACGACGGCGTTTCTCTGATCGAAGGCGAGGCCGGTCGTCCGGGTGAGCCAGGAGGGGAAGTTGCCGCCGAAGGCGAGGACCTCGAAGGGCGGCGAGAGGCGCTGGCAGAGCTGGATGCCGAAGGCCAAGACAAAGACGAAGAAGAGCGCCTCGGTGCCGGCGGGGAAGCGGCCGCGGAAGGCGCGCGGCAGGCTCTGCCAGAGAGCGCCGGCGGCGAGCACGAGGAGGGGGAGGACGACGACCATGAGGACGAGCGCCGGCACCTCCCGCTCGATCCGCGGCGCCAGCCAGAGGCCGGCCAGGAAGCCGAGAACGACACTGGGGAGCGAGGCCATGATCTCGACCATCGGCTTCAGGTACCGCTTGTAGGCCGGGTGCATGAACTGGGAGGTGTACATGGCCCCGAAGATCCCCAGCGGAATCGCGAGGAAGAGGGAGTAGATCGTCCCCTTCAAGGTGCCGAAGAGGAGCGGGGTGAGCGAGAGCTTGGGCTCGACGTCGTCCGAGGCGCCGCTCGACTGCCAGACCCAGGCGGGGCGATCGTAGCCCTCGTACCAGACCTTGCCGAAGAGGGTGGCCCAGGAGATCTCCGGGTGGGGATTGACGACGTCGAGCTCCGCGATGCTCTCCGAGCCGGCCAGGAAGGCGCCGTCGCCCTTGGGCGCATAGAAGAGGCCGACGCCAGCGGCGAGAGGCGCCGGGCCGGTCCAGAGAGTGCGATGGGAGGTCGAGTGGTAGAGCCCCAGCTGGCCGGCCGAAAGGG
>JAXDLD010000117.1:0-3713 GCA_034666805.1 Acidobacteriota bacterium | reverse complement strand
TCCGCACCCAGATCGGCGGCCAGCCGCACATCCCCGGCATCCGGGCGCAGGAGGCGCTCCTGACCCTGATCGAGAACGAGGCGGTGCCGGTCACCCTCCCCGCCTGGGCCGGCGGCGGCACGGCGACGATCGACTCCTCCGGCCTCCTCTTCGTCTGCGCCGGCGCCTTCGAGGGACTCTACGACGCGGTCTTCGACCGGGTGACGATCGGCCGCGACCGCGGCGCCCTCCAGCCGATGACCGTGGTCGAGGGTGGCAAGGTACGGGAGGAGCTGATCTTCGAGCTCCGCGCCTGGCTGCGCAACGAGGACCTCTTCGACTACGGCATGAGCCCGCAGTTCCTCTCCCGCTTCGACGCCGTGGTCCTGCTCGAGAACCTGAGCGTGGACCAGCTGGTGCACATCTTCCTCGAAGCCCCCGAGTCGGCCCTCCACCAGACCCGCGCCTACTTCGAAAGCCGCGGCGTGCACCTGGCCGTCTCCCCCGCCGCCGTAAGAAGGATCGCGACCGAAGCCTCCCGCGAGCCCCGCCTCGGAGCCCGCGCGCTCAAAGAGGTCTTCCGGCGGGTGATCCGCGACTACGAGTACGACCCGAAGAAAGCCGTCACCGGCGTCGACGGGGCGCTGCTTTTGGACGTGGGGGAGGTGGAGGAGGCGCTAGGGTAGGGTTCACCGTAGCGCCCGGAAGAGCCGGAGGCGCTCAGAAACGAACGCCGGCGGAGAACAGGAACTCGCGCGGCACGGGATAGTCCGAATTGTTGCGCGGCTGGCCGAAGTTCTTCCCCTTGATGAAGCCGGTGGGCAGGCCGAACGCGTCCTTCGGGCTCTCCGGATCGGGGGTGAGGGTCGTGTCCCAGCCAATCAACGTATGGTCGTTCAACAGGTTGCGCACCTCGATCTTGAACCAGGGGGAGAGCGAGCGGAAGACCGGCACCTGATAGAGGGCCGCGAAGTCGAAGGTGCTCCAGCCGCGGAACCTCTGGCTCCCGCGCGCGTCGAAGTAGAGCGTCTGGACCTGGGGCGGCTGGGCATAGCCCGGGTCGCGGGAGAGCTGGGCCGCGGTCACCGGTACGTTGAAGGCGGCCAGCGAATAACTCAGGGGGGAGAAGTAGTTGCCTTTGAGCGACAGGGCGAGGTCGCCCGCCCTGCCGAGGGCCAGGTCATAGATCGTCCACAGGCGGACGACGTCGGCCTCGTACCCGGCGAGGCGTCCCTGGGGGAAGTTGCGTTCCGGGCTGAAGATCTCGCGGTAGTTGCCGAGGCCCGAGGTGTTGATGGTCTGCCCGGCCTGGCTCTCGTAGTTGCCGTCGTTCTTGATCTGGTGAGTCCAGTTCCCCTCAAACGACCAGTGGTCGCTCGCCGGGTACCGCCCCTCGACGAGCAGCGCCTGGTACTCCCGTCGGGCGATGTCGCTGTTGCGGTAGATCCGGACGTCGGCGAGCGGGCCCGGCACCCCCTGGATGACGATCGGCACGGTACCGTTCTCGAGCGAGGTGAAGTCCTCGACCAGGTCGGTCCACCGGCGGTTGACGTAGACCGCCTTGAGGAAGCCGGCGCGCGCCAGCTCCAGGCCCGCCGACAGGGTGTACTCCTTGATCAGGGGCGAGCTCGTGCCCTTGGCGAAGCGCACGTTCTGCGTGGGCGAGCCGGCGAAGGCAAGGTCGTAGTTCTTGGGATCGAAGCCGGGCGCGAAGTCGCGCCCCTGTCCGGGAGGGCCGATGTACGGACCGAAGAGAAAACCCGGGTTGCCGGTATTGGTGCCGTTGGTGAACAGCGCCAGGTTGTAGGACCCGGCGTACTGGCCGTAGGTGGCGGCCAGACGGTACCGGCCGTCGCCGCGCGGATCGAGCGAGGCCGCGAGGCGGGGCACGAGCCGGCGCGAGTCGATCGCGTGCACCCGGTCGGTGCCCGAGTTGGTCGCCCGTTCGAAGCGCCCCCCGAGGTTGAACGACCAACGGTCGCCGAGCCGCCAGACGTCGTTGACGTAGAGCGCGTCCTCCTGCACCTCGAAACGCGAGCCGCGCTGGGCGTCCCAGAAGATCAGGTAGCTCTGGAAGGTGTCCGGGACGAACACCGGGATCGCCCGCCCGTTGCTGTCGAGCACGGGCTTGCCGGTCACCGGGTCGGCCAGGAAGTCGCTGCCGAAGACGTAGTTCGAGGCCGACTGCGAGTTGCCTCCAGCGCGCCGGTTGCGGAACCTCTCGACCCCTACCTTGAGGTCGTGGCTCCCCAGTCTGGCGGGGCTCAGGAAGGCGGAGACGCTGGCCGAGAGCTGCTGGTTGTCGCGGCTCTCGGGGTCGGTGGCGTCGAAGTAGAGCCCGTTGTAGAAGCAGTCCTGGGTGGCGCACTGGAACGGCGACTCGCGGATGTCCGGGTTGCTGCCCCCCAGTCCCTGGTAGCGGAACTTCTTCTGCGAGTACTGGGCCTCGGAAAAGAGTGCCGGTCCGAGGACCCCGGCGTAGCGCAGCACCGCGAGGTCGTTGGGGAAGGACGGCCGGTTGATGGTGTCGAGCGTCAGGTCGGTCGGATGGACGTGGTCCATGCTGGTGTCGTTCTTGATGTAGCTCGCCTGGAGCGTGTGCCGGTCGGAGAGGTTGGCGGTCAGCTTCGCCTCGTAGCGGCGGTCGAGGGTGGTCGCGTCGAAGGGGATGCCGGTCAGGAAGAGCGGCTCCTGGTCGTCGTTCCGATTGTCGCGCCCGGCGGCGAAGAACCAGAGCCGGTCCTTGACCACGAAGCCGCCCAGGGTGGCGGAGTAGACGGCATCGTTCTTATCGATCCGCCGGGTGTGCTGCGCTTCCTCGAGCGGGGTGCGCGAGCGAAACGAGGGGTTGGTGAGGTCGGCGCGCAGGCTGCCGGCCAGGGTGTTGCCGCCGCTCTTGGTGATGGCGTTGACCACGCCGCCGCCGAAGCGGCCGTACTCGGCCGAGACCCCCGAGGCGAGCACCTGGGTCTCCTCGATCGACTCCTCGATGAACAGCTGGTTGGGGGTGCCGACGACGCTGTCGGTGACGTCGACGCCGTTGATCAGGAACAGGTTGTCATAGGCGAAGCCGCCGCTGATCTCGACCTGCCCGGCGGTCGGGGTGTGGGGGTTGACCCCTGGGGCGAGGGTGGCGATGCCCGCGAGGTCACGGGGGGTGGCGAGCGCGCCGATCTCCCGCGCGGTCAAGTTGGCGCCGACCGTGGGGGTGTCGAGGGCGGCCGGCCTGCCGGTCACGACGATCGCCTCCTGGATCGCCGCGGGCGTCATCCGGACGTCGCTCCGGACGGTGCCGCCGAGCGGAACGGTGACCTCCGTCTGCTCGGGCGCGAAGCCGGCGAGCGAGAAGCGCACCGCGTAGACGCCGGGCGGCAGGCCGCGCAGAATGTACTCACCGCTCCCCTCCGAGGCCGTGCGGCGCTCCCCCTGGAGGGCGGGCGAAGTGGCGCTGACGAGGACGCCGGGGGCCGCCTCGCCGCTCGCCAGCCGGACCGAGCCCGCGAGGCTCCCGGTCTGGCTCCCCTGGGAGAGAGCGGGGCCCGCCCCGGCCAGAGCGAGGCACAGGATGATCCATCCCCTTGCGACCCGCTGCGTCCGCATGATTGCCTCCTCTATAACAGTCAATAATTATACACGAGTGGCCGACAGGGGGGGGAGAGCGACTACCTGAGGGGCCCGCGCGAAGCCGGCTTCAGCCGGCGCATCTCATAGCCCGGAGATTTATCTCCGGGCGG
>JAXDLD010000116.1:0-2526 GCA_034666805.1 Acidobacteriota bacterium | reverse complement strand
TCTCGCCCTTCGCTCCCAGGCCCAACGGTCCAACGCCAGGCTCCGATAGACTTCCCCCCGTGCCCCTCCGGCTCCCCTTCCGCGCGTGGCTCGGCCACCGCCGGTTTCCCCTCTACGCCGCCCTGGTCGCTGTGGTCCTCACCCTCCCTTCGCTTGGGGTGGGCCTGCAGCTCGACGACTACCCCCAGCGGCTGGTGATGCTCCGGGCGCCGGAAGCCGGCATTCCGCCGCTCTCCGTCTTCGCCAGCCTGCCAGGGGATGCGGCGTCCAACCTCCGGTTCATGGACCGCGGCATCCTCCCCTGGTGGGCGGCGCCCGACCTCAAGTTGGCGTTCTGCCGGGTCCTCTCCGCCGCCAGCCTGTGGCTCGACTACCAGCTCTTTCCGGGCTCGCCGGCCCTGATGCACGCCGAGAGCCTCCTCTGGTTTGCGCTCCTCGTTGCCGCCGTGGCCCTCCTCTACCGCCGCCTTCTGGCGCCTTCCTGGGTCGCCGGCCTCGCCGCTCTGCTCTACGCGGTGGACCCCGGGCACGCGGTGCCGGTCGCCTGGATCGCCAACCGCAACGCCGTCCTCGCCTCCCTCTTCGGCGCCCTCGCTCTCCTCGCCCACGACCGCTGGCGGAGAGACGGCTGGCGGCCCGGGGCGGCTGCCAGCGCCCTCTGCCTGGCCCTCGCGCTCCTCTCCGGCGAGATGGCGCTCGGCGCCGCGGCGTTCCTCGCGGCGTACGCCTTTTCGATCGAGAGCGGCGGCCTCGGGCGGCGGATCTCCTCGCTCCTGCCCGCCGGGGTGACGCTCGGCGCCTGGGCGATCTACTATCGGCTGGCCGGCTTCGGCACCCGCGGCTCGGGGATGTACCTCGATCCCCTGGGGAGTCCCGCCGCCTTTGCCGCTGCCTTCTTCCGGCGTGTGTCTCTCCTCCTCCTCGGCCAGTGGACGCCGATTCCGGCCGAGATGGCGGCGCTGGTCCCGGCTCGGCAGGGAGCCTTCATCCTCGCCGGCTGGGGCGTGACCGCGCTCCTCGCCGTGGCCTTCCTCCCGCTCCTCCAGCGCGACCGCACGGCACGCTTCTTCGCCCTGGGGATGGGGCTTGCCCTCGTCCCCTCTGCCGCCGCCCTGCCTTCGAACCGTCTGCTCTTCTGGGTGAGCTTCGGGGCTCTGGGCCTGCTCGCCCAGTTCCTTGGCGGGGTCTACGAGCAGGCGGACTGGCGCCCCCTCCGGGCCGGCTGGAGGATCGTGGCCGCGACCGTCGCGGGGGCCATGCTCCTCTTCCACTTGATCCTCGCCCCCTTCCTCCTCGTGCTCATGACCCTCTCGGTCCGTGCCCTGGGCGAGCCGGTCGCCAAGGCGGCGGCGACGATGCCCGGAGACCTCGGCGGCCGGAACGTGGTGGCGGTCAACGCCCCGGAGTACCTCCTTTTCGTGAGCTTCGTCCCCAGCCTCCTGCCCCTGGCCGGGAAGACGGGGAAGCCTCTGCCGCGGAGCATGCGCGGACTGACCGCGGGGCCGTTCCCGGTCGCGGTCACCCGTGTCGACCCGCGGACGCTCGCCCTCCATCTCGAAGGCGGTCTCTTCGACGGGCTCCTGGGCCGCCTCTTCCGCGGCGCCGACCGGCCTCTCGCGGTGGGCCAGGAGATCGCTCTCCCGGGGATGTCGGCGCGGGTCGCGTCGCTCACGCCCGACGGCCAGCCCCGCGACGTCGTCTTCCGCTTCGCGGTGCCGCTCGAGGATCCCTCGCTCTTTTGGCTGCGCTGGAGCGGGGAGGGCTTCGTCCCCTTCACGCCGCCCGCGATCGGCCGGACCGTCCTTCTCCCCGCGCCGCGGAGCGCGTTCGCCCTCCCGGGTACGAAGGCGGCGCCGGAGGCTGGTATCATCGCCCGATGAACCGAACCTCCCTGCTCGCCTGCTGTGCGCTCTCCCTCCTTGCCCTGACCCTGCCGGCGCGGAACGCCGGCTCCCAGGCCGCGCCCCAGCCCAAGAAGCCGGAGACGCCGCCGGCCAGCCGCGCGGCGGCACCGCCGGCCGGCGGGCCGAAGTCGCCCAACGCCCCGGCGGAGACGGTGTTCAAGAACATCAAGGTTTTAACCGGCATGCCGGCCTCGCAGATGTTCCCGGTGATGCACCTCATGCGCGCCTCGCTCGGCGTGCGCTGCGACTTCTGCCACGTCGCGGAGAACGGCAAGTTCGACTTGGATACCAAGGAAGAGAAGCAGACCGCCCGGCAGATGGTCAAGATGGTTTTGGAGATCAACAAGAACAACTTCGAGGGGAAAACCGTGGTCACCTGCAACAGCTGCCACCATGGGCAGACGCGGCCGGTGGCGGTGCCCCCCACGACTCAGGGCCAGTTCGCCGACACCACGCACAGCGAGCCGGAGGCGGCGACCAAGGAGCCCCTACCAAAGGCGGCGCAGGTCCTCGATCACTACATCGAGGCGCTCGGCGGCAAGGCCGCGCTCGCGGCGGTCACCAGCCGGGTCTCCCGCGGCACGATGCTGCGCGGCAAGGTCCTCGATTCCGGCACCCCGAA
>JAXDLD010000115.1:0-6666 GCA_034666805.1 Acidobacteriota bacterium | reverse complement strand
CCTTCCGTTCACCAGCTTGATCACCCGGTCGGCGAGATGGTAGTAGTGGTCATCGTGGCTGATCACGAGCACGGTCTTGCCGCGCGCCTTGAGCTCGGGGATCAGCTGATAATAGAAGGTCTGCTTGAAGAGCGGGTCCTGATCCGCCGCCCACTCGTCGAACAGATAGATGTCGCGATCCTCGAGGTAGGCGGTGAGCAGGGCGAGCCGCTTGCGCTGCCCCTGTGAGAGGTCGAGGGTCGAGAGCGCCCCGCCCTTGATCTCGACCTTGCCGTCGAGCTGGAGCTTGACCAGGTACTCGCGCGCTCGCGCGTCGAGCTCCGGCGCCTCGATGCCGAGCAGGGTGTCGAAGAGGTAGAAGTCGGAGAAGACGACGGCGAAGTGCTGGCGATAGGAATCCCGGTTGGCGTCGGCAATCAACTCGCCGTCGAGCCGGAGCTCGCCGGCTTCCGGGACGTAGAGCGCGGCCAAGAGCTTGGCGAGGGTCGTCTTGCCGCTGCCGTTGCCGCCGATGATGAAGACCACTTCGCCAGGGTGGATGGCCAGGTCGATCGGCCCGAGCTCGAAGGTCTCGTTTTCTCGTTCGCTGGTGAAGGTATGGGTGGCGCCGGCGAGCTCCAGCCGTCTCCAGGCCGCAGGTCGCGGCTCGGAGGTCGGCGTCTCACGGCTCGCCTCCTCCAGGGAGAGGCCGAGGGATTCGATCTTCCGCAGCGCCACGTTGGCGCGCACCATGGTGGGGATCAGGGCGCCGACGGTCACGTCGATGGGCACCATCATGTACATCATGGTGAGGATGTAACCCGTCCTGACCTCGGTCGACATCGGCACCAGCCGCGGCAGCACGAAGAGGATTCCGCCGACGGCGCCGAAGAAGACCAGCTGGCTCCAGCCGCCCGTCGCGGCGTCGAGCATGCTGCCGAGGGCGGTGTAGCGCTCGGACTCGGCGGACGTCGCCCCCAGCGAATCGGACAGAAAGGCCCGGCGACGGCCGCTGTGGAGCTTGAGCTCCTTGTTGCCGTCGGTCAAAGCGCGCAGGTGCTTGAACAGCACGTCCTGGAGCTCGCGTGCCTGTCGGTGGATGCCTTGCGATTTCATCACCGGCAGTTGGATGCTGATCAGGGAGATCACCATCAAGACCAGCAGGCCGAGGAACGCCGGCCAGGACAGCCAGCAGAGGTACGCCAGACAGCTGAGCACGATGGAGATCTGGATGCAGGTCGCGGGAATGGCGATGAGCGCGATGGAGATGGTCCGCACGTCGTCAGTCAGGGTGCCCAGCAGGCGGGCTGGGCCCACCTCCTCCAGCTTGCGGAGCGGCGCCGCCAGAATGCGCCCGCTCAAGTGCATCCTCAGGTCATGCACACCCTTCTGGGAGAGCTTGACCAAGAGTGCCGAGGAGAGGAACCGGGTGAGAGGCAGTAACAGACACAGTCCGACGAAACCCCAGATCCAGATCGCGGAGGGGGCGTCGGACCGGGTGACCGTCCTCGTAATGTAGGCGACCAGGGCGGAGTTGCAGGCGCCCGCGGTGAGCCCGCCCACGATCGCGAGGAGGGCGATGCTACGCGAGGACCGGAGCAGGAACTTGAGCAGAGTCATGGGTATCCTCCTGAAGAACCGGAGCGCACCTCTTCCCCGCGGAGCGATTGCTCGATCCAGCTCCGCAGGGACGCGGCGAGTGCATGGACGTTGGGCTCTGAACACAGGGTCGAGTGATTACCGGGGACCTCCTCGACGGTCACCGTCCCGGTCGCGAAGGCGCTCCAGCCCAGCCGCGGATCGTGGACATCGATCCCCAGCTCGGTCTCGAGCATGTGGAGGAATTCCTCGTCGGTCTCGCTGGCGCGAAAGAGCACCAGCCGGCCGGGATAGCTCGCCGGGCGGTAGCGCTTCAGGGCCTCGCGCCGCGCCCGGTATCCCGCGAGAGAGCGCCGTAACCAGGAGACTTCGACGTCGGCCGACAGCAGCCCGGCCTCCCGGCCTACCTGGAGCACGCGCTCAAGGCGGGCGTCGGGTGCCAGCTCGCGCAGCCGCTCGTAGGAGATGGCGGGCGGAATCCCCCGCTGCAGCGAGTGATCCTTGACCAGCTCGGCGAGGAGGTAGGCGTCGTCGGGGACGATGCGGTGGATGGCCGGCGACCAGGAGTCGAGGATCGCCACCAGCGCCGCCTCCTCACCGCCGGCGCGCAGCTGGCGGGCCATCTCGAAGGCGAGGATCCCCCCCATCGACCAACCGCCGAGGAGATAGGGCCCCGCGGGCTGCACCTCGCGCACCGCCGCCAGGTAGGAGGCGGCCATCTCGACAATCGAGGGCGCGGCCTCCCCCACCTCCTCGAGGCCAGGCGCCTGGAGGCCAACCACCGGTTGGTCCCTCCCGAGATGGCGCGCCAGGTCGGCGTAGCAGAGGACCTGGCCGCCGATCGGGTGGACGCAGAAAAACGGCGGCTCGGAGCCCTCCGGCTGGAGGGCGACCAGAGGCGACCGGCGCTCGCGCCTCGCCGGCTCGCAGAGCGCCGCGGCGAGCCCCTCGATCGTCCTCTTCTCGACGAGGAGAGCGAGCGGCAGGTTCCTGTCGAACCGCTTGTGGAGCATTCCCATGAGGCGCACGGCGAGGAGCGAGTGACCGCCCAAGGCGAAGAAGTCGTCCCGGATGCCGATCGGGCGGCGATGGAGGATCTCCTCCCAGATCTCGACCAGCGCGGATTCCAGGTCGTCGCGTGCCGCCATCTGGTCGCGCCCCGGGAGCGCCAGGTCGCCGGGAGCGGGGTCCGGCAGCGCTCGGCGATCGAGCTTGCCGCTCGCGGTGAATGGAAGGGCCGCGAGCAGCACCACCGCGGCGGGGACCATGGCCTCCGGCAGCCTGTCGCGCGCGAAGGAGCGCAGCTCCTCGACGTTCGGCGCCGGCCCCGGCTCCGGCACGACGTAGGCGATCAGGCGTTTGCCGGCCGGGCCGTCCTCCCGCGCCGCCACCGCGGCCTGCCGCACCCCGGGGTGGCTGGCGAGCACGTCTTCGATCTCGCCCAGCTCGACCCGGATGCCGCGGACCTTGACCTGGTGGTCGATGCGGCCCAGGTACTCGATCCGACCGTCGGGGCGCCAGCGCGCCAGGTCGCCGGTCTTGTACAGGCGCTCCCCCGGCGCCGCGGCGAGGGCGTCGGGCCCGAACTTCTCCGCCGTCAGGTCGGGACGTCCAAGGTAGCCGCGCGCGAGACCGAGACCGCCGATATGCAGCTCCCCCACCGCTCCGATCGGCACCGGCCGCCGCCCGGTGTCGAGCAGATGGATACCGGTGTTGGCGATCGGCCGGCCGATCGGCACCGCCCCCCCGCGCCCGCCCCTCTCGCACCTCCAGAAGGTCACGTCCACCGCCGCCTCGGTCGGCCCGTAGAGGTTGTGGAGCGACGCCGGCAGACAGGCGTGGAACCGCGTCTGAAGCTCGACGCCCAGGGCCTCGCCGCTGCAGATCACTTTCGCCAGGCAGGCCGCGGCCTCGACCCCGGCCGTCTCGAGGAAGAAGTGGAGCATCGAGGGGACGAAGTGGAGGTGGGTGATCCGCTCGCGGACGATCAGCGCGAGCAGGCGGGCGGGATCGCGGTGCACCGCGGGCGGGGCGAGGACGAGACAGGCGCCGGTCGAGAGCGGCCAGAACAGCTCCCAGACCGAGACGTCGAAGCTGAACGGGGTCTTCTGCAAGACCCTGCCCTCCGGCGAGAGGCGATAGGCCTCCTCGTGCCAATCCAACCGGTTCGAGATCGCCCGGTGGGAGACCATCGCCCCCTTGGGTCGTCCGGTCGATCCCGACGTGTAGAGCACGTAGGCGAGGTTGTCGGGGGTCGCGCCGCACGCGAAAGTCGCGCCGATCGAGGGCTCGGCCCGCAGCGCTTCGAGCTCGACCTCGAGCACCGGCGCATCCTGGGCGGGAAGACGCCCGCGGAGCCCGGGCAGCGCGAGGACCAGCGCGACCCGCCCGTCGGCGGCCAGGAAGGCCAGGCGCTCCGCCGGATGCTCCGGGTCGAGGGGCAGGTACGCTCCCCCTGCCTTGAGCACGGCCAGGAGCGCCACCACCATCTCGACCGAGCGTTCCATGAGGACGCCGACCCTCGACTCCGGCCCAACCCCGAGGTCACGCAGGCGGCGCGCGAGCTTGCCGGCCGAGGCATCGAGCTCGCGATAGGTGAGAGAGCTGCCGCCCTGGACCAGGGCCACCGCGTCCGGGGTCGTCTCGGCCCAGGTCTCGAAGCGGGCGTGGAGAAGGGCGGGACCCGGCCGGCGCAGCGCGGTGTCGTTCCACTCCAGGGTCACCGCCTGGCGCTCCGGGGCGGACAACACCGGGAGGTCGCCGAGCCGACGGCGAGGCTCGACCGGCAGCGCCGCGAAAAGGGTGGTGAGATGCCCGAGCATGCGGGCGATGAAAGCGTCGCCGAAGCGCGCCCGGTCGTAGTGCAGGTAGAGCTCGAGCCCCGCCCCTACGACGACGTCCAGGGTGATCGCGACGTGGCTCTGCGCGAAGGTCTCGACCTGCCACCCGCCGGCCGCCGGAACTCCGCCCTCGGCGCCCGGCTGGCGCGCCGAACCGGTGAAGTTCAGGAGGGTCTCGAAGAGGGGGACTCCGCGCGGCACTTCGCTCCACGCCTGCACCTTGAGGAGCGGGCTGTGCTCGAAACGGCGGATCCGAGCCCAACTCGCCTGGAGATCCTGGAGCCAGGGGACGAGGATGGCGTCGGCCGCCACGTCGACCCGCAGGACGAGCGTGTTGACGAAGAGGCCGACGATCGACTCCGCTCCCGGGAGGTCGGCGGGACGCCCCAGGACGGCGGCCCCGAAAGCGACGTCCCCCTGCCCGCTGTAGCGGCAGAGGAGGAGCGACCAGACCCCCTGGGCCAGCGTGTTGAAGGTCAGCCCGGCGCGTCGGCCCCACGCCGCCAGGTTCGCGGTGGCCGCGGCCGAAAGCACGCCGCGCTGGACGGCATACCCATCAACCCGGGCTCCCCGCCCCTCGTCGTCGGCGGGCAACGGCGTAGGGGAGCTGAACCCTCGCAGCACCCCGCGCCAGAGCTCCTCGGCGGATGCCAGGTCCTGGCGCTGCAGCCAGACGATGTAGTCGCGGAACGGGCGGATGGGGGCCAGCCCAGGCTCACGGCCGGCCAACAGCGACCGGTAGATCGCCTCCACGTCCCGGAGCACCAGCGAGACCGACCAGCCGTCCAGGACGATGTGATGAAAGGTCCAGACGACCTGGAAATTCCCGCCGGGCAGCTGGAGCAGACCGAGCCGCGAGAGCGGCGCCTCTCTGAGATCGAATCTCCTCGCCCGCTCGGATCGCTGGTAGGCGGCGAGCCGCTCGCGGCCCTCGGCGTCCCGGAGATGGCGCCAGTCCACCCTCTCGACCGGCAGCTCGACCTCCCGTTCTACCGCTTGGATCGGGGTCTCCAAGCCCTCCCAGAGGAACCGCGTCCGCAGGACGGCATGGCGCTCGACCACCCGCCCCCAACTCCGCTCGAAAGCGGGCAGGTCCAGCTCGTCCGCCGCGAACCTCAGGTTGACCTGGGTGACGTAAACCCCGGAGTCCGGCGCATAGAGGGTGTGGAAGAGCATGCCCTCCTGCATCGGCGAGAGCGGGTAGAAATCTTGGACCTGGCTCATCGATCCTTCCCCTGCTCCTTCTCTCGGGGTAGGCCGAGGACGGCGGCGATCTCGTCGAGCTGCTGCGGGCTCCAGTTGAACTCCGAGACGTCGAGGGCGGGGGCGGTATACCCGCCCCGGCTCCGGGCGATCCAGCGGCGGAGCGCCTCGGCGTGCTCCCGGGCCAGCCGCTCGACGGTCCCGGTGCGGTGGAGATGGGGGCTGTACGACCAATCGAAATGCAGCTCGCCGCCGATGACAAGCCCGTTGATCTCGAGCGCGTGGCTGCGCCGGCCACCCCGGCCGGCGGTCGGACCGGCGGATTCGCGCGCGATCCGGAATGGCGATCCCGCGGACAGCGCCTGGTCGATACGCCCCAGGTAGTTGAAGCTGATCTCCGCCGCCGGCAGGGCGGCGAGCCGGGCCGCCACCTCGGGGCTGCCGCAGTAGCGCAGAACACCGTAGCCGATGCCGTTGCGCGGCACCGTCCGCAGCTGTTCCTGGACACGCAGAAGCCGCCGCTCGGCCGGCATCTCCGGAGCCGGATCGAGCAACAGCGGGAAGATCGAGGTGAACCAGCCGACAGTGCGCGAGAGGTCGAGGTCCGCGTCGATCTCCTCGCGACCGTGCCCTTCGAGGTCGATGAGCAACGGACCGCCACCGGTCCAGCCGGCGAACGCTTCGGCGAGAGCGGTCAGCAGCAGGTCGTTGATCTGGGCGGAAAAGGCCGTCGCCACGTCCCGCAGCAGGGCGCGGGTCTCCTCGGCGTCCAGGGTGACGGAGAGCGAGCGCGTCGAGGCGCGAGTGTTCTCGCCCAGAGGAAAATCGAGCGGCAGCGGGTGGACCCGGCGGCGCTCTCCGTTCCGCCAGTAGGCTTCCTCCGCCGCGAGCGCAGGCGACCCGGCGTACTCGCGGAGCCGCGAGGCCCAACGCTTGAAGGAGGTGGTCTTGGCCGGCAGCTCGACCGGCCCACCCCGCTCGATCTGCCGGTAGGCGGACTCCAGGTCCTCGAGCAGGATGCGCCAGGAGACCGCGTCGACCACCA
>JAXDLD010000114.1:0-5637 GCA_034666805.1 Acidobacteriota bacterium | reverse complement strand
CCCGCCCGTCCCCCCTCCGGCGGCGGGAGCCCCGGTGTCCGGCGCGATACCGGCCGCGACCGCGGGGGCGGCGCGCTCGCGGACCGGGCTGTGGATCGGGTTGGGCCTGGCCCTCCTCGTCTTCCTGGGGATGGCGGCGGTCGGCGGCACCCTCGCCTGGCGCTACTATCAGAAGATGAGAGGCGGAGGCAGCGATGCGACCCCGGCCGATACCGTGGCGCAGACCCAGCCGGTAGCGGGATCGCCGGGCTCGGCGGGATCGACGACAGCACCGGCTCCGACTCCGTCGAGCCCGGCAGCACCGGTGGTTCCGGCGGCGGACGCGGCGAAGCCCTCGCCCGTCCCTCCGACATCCGGGCAGACCCCGGCCCCGCCCGCCAAACCGGACGCCAAACCGGTCGAGGTCCCGGTCGTCGTGGGGCAGCCGATCCAGATCCGCAACCAGCCGCCGCCGGCCGCTCCGCCAGCGAAGACGGAGACCCCGAGGCCCCCGGCTCCGGCCCTGCCGAAGACTCCGGAGCCGGCGCACCGCACCCCGCCGGTCCCCGTCCCCGTCCCCTCCGGGCCGGCCGCGCGTCCGCCGGAGAGCGCGCCCGAGCCCGCCGCGCCGGAGCCGGCCCGCCAGCCCGAGGCCAGCCAGCAGATGAAGACCGGTCTCAATCTCGTCTTCCGGGTCACCCCGCCGGACGCCTTCATCCTCGTCGATGGCACCGTCATCGGCCGGGCCGACGAGTGGAGCGGGCAGAAGGGGACCCGGCCCTACACCCTGGCCGAGGCCGGCGAGCACACGATCAAGATCAAGAAGCCGGGGATGAAGGACTACCGCATCACGATCGACGCCGGCGAGGGCGGAACGACCCCGGTCACTGCCCGTCTCCAGGCCCTGCCCACCCACGAGGTGTCGACCTCGGACCTCCAGTCCTACCACGTGCGCAAGGCGATCGGCTTCAAGGGCGCCCCCGAGGGGGCGGAGGTGCTGGTCGACGGCAATCCCAGCGGCCAGGCCAAGCGATTTTCGTGCGGCGTCTTCGGGCGGGGCGGCCTCGATCTCGCTCCCGGCACCCACCGGGTGACGGTCTCCGCGCCGGGGTACGCCCAGCGCGACTTGAAGGTCGAGGTCGACGACGAGGCCGGCAGCAACTGCCAGGCGGTCGACCTCAACCTGGCGCGGGGAGGAGGCGGATGAGCCGGATCGCCCATGTCACCCATGTCGCCGATATCGCCCATGTCGCCGATATCGCCAATGTCATCGATCTGGCCGCGCCGCACTCGGTGGTGAGCCTGCCCGGCCGCCTGCGCCGCGAGCGGCTGGGCAACGGCCTCGAAGTCTGCCTGATCGACAACCGGCAGGCGCCGCTCGTCACCTCCGTCCTCTACTACCGCGCCGGCACCCGCGACGAGCCGGCCGGCCACGGCGGCACCGCCCACTTCCTCGAACACATGATGTTCAAGGGCTCGGCGCACTACGGGCCGGGGGAGATCGACCGCCGCACCCAGGCTTTGGGCGGAGTCAACAACGCCTTCACCAGCCACGACGCCACGGCCTACCACTTCAACTTCGCCGCCGACCGCTGGACCGAGGCGCTGGTCATCGAAGCCGACCGCATGGCGGCGCTCAACCTCGACCCCGACGAGGTGGCGAGCGAGCGCCAGGTGATCCTGGAAGAGATCGCCATGTACGCGAGCGAGCCCTGGGACGCCCTGGAGATGGAGGTGCAGGCCCGGCTCTACGGCGCTCACGCCTACGGCCGGCCCGTGCTCGGCACCAAAGAGGAGCTGCTCGCCACCGGCCCCGAGGACCTGGCCGCCTTCCACCGCCGCTACTACCGGCCGGAAAACGCCGTGCTGGTCCTGGCCGGCGAGCTCGACGAGGGGGCCTTGGGCGAGGTCGAGAAGACGCTCGGGGCGATCTCGCTGCCCGTGCCGGCGGCCGGCCTGGCTCCCCGGCCCGCGCCGGGCGCTCTGGAGTTCCCGCGCGGCATGGCGCGGATCGAGCGCCATAAAGGGGAGGTGCCGCGGCTCCTCCTCGCCCTCCCCGGTCCCGCCGGCGATCACCCCGACCATCCGGCGGTGCGCCTCCTGGTCACCCTCCTGGCCTCCGGGCGGGCGAGCCGGCTGCACCGGGCGATGGTCGACGAGGACCAGCTCTGCGTCTGGGTGGCCACCGACCTCTCCGAGAGCCTGGACGCCAGCCAGATCACCCTGGGCGCCGAGGTGGTGCCGGGGATCTCGATCGAGCGGGTCGAGTCCGACCTCCTGCGCCACCTGGCCGACCTCGCCGAGCGCACCCCCTCGGCCGAGGAGGTCGAGCGGGCCAAGCAGATCCTCCGCGCCGACTGGGTGTTCGGCCACGAGAAGGTGCACCAGCAGGCCCTCTCGGCCGGCTTCGCCCTCACCCTCTTCGACCTCGGCTACCTCGACCGGCACCTGGCGGCGACCCTCGCCACCACCCCGGAGCAGCTCCGGGAGATGGCGGTCCGCTACCTGGATGCCGGCAAGAGCGCCGTCCTCGGCTGGTCGCTGCCGCGCGAGGGGGCATGACCGGACCGCTTTCGGAAGACGAGGTCCGCCGCTACCGGGAGGACACGCCGGGAGCCGCGTCCCGCATCCACCTCAACAATGCCGGGGCGGCGCTCCCTCCACGGCCGGTGCTCGACGCTATGCTCGGTTACCTGCGGCGCGAGGCCGAGATCGGCGGCTACGAGGCGGCCGAGCTGGTGGAGGGCGAGGTCGAGGCGGTCTACGGCGATGTCGCCGCCCTCCTTGGCGCCCGGGCGGAGAACGTGGCCCTGGTCGAGAACGCCACGGTCGCCTTCTCGCAGGCTCTCGCGGCCTTCGACTTCCGCCCCGGCGACCTCCTCGTCACCTCGGTGAGCGACTACCCCTCGAACCGGATCATGTACGCCGCTTTGGCCGAGCGCCGGGGGATCGAGGTGCGCGCGGCCGCCGACCTGCCGGGGGGCGGGGTCGATCCCGGCGCGGTCGCCGAGCTGGCGCAGGACCCGCGCTGCCGGCTGGTCGCCATCTCCTGGGTGCCCACCAGCTCGGGGCTGGTGCAGGACGTCGCGGCGGTGGGGGAGGTCTGCGCGGCGGCCGGGGTGCCCTACCTGATCGACGCCTGCCAGGCGGTGGGGCAGCTCCCGATCGACGTCTCCCGCCTCCATTGCGACTACCTGGCGGCGACGGCGCGCAAGTTCCTCCGCGGACCGCGCGGCATCGGCTTCCTCTACGTCTCCGACCGGGCTCTCGCGCGCGGCGACTATCCCCTGGGGATCGACATGGCGGGGGCGACGCTCCGCCCGGGAGGAGGGCTCGACCTCGTCCCCTCGGCCCGGCGGTTCGAGAACTGGGAGTTCGCCTATGCCCTGGTCCTCGGCCTGGGGGAGGCGGCGCGCTACGCCCGGGCGGTAGGGGTCGAGCGCTCCGGGGCGCGGGCCATCGAGCACGCCGCCTATCTCCGCCAGCGGCTCGCCGATCTCCCCGGGGTCACGGTCGCCGACCGCGGAGAGCGGCTCTGCGCCATCGTCACCGCGGCGCTGCCGGGGCGGGACCTGCGGGAGATCGTCCTCGCTCTCCGCCAGGCGGGGATCAACGTCAACAGCGGGACCCAGCCGGTGCCCGGCGGTTCCCCTCGGCCGGTCCTCCGGATCTCGCCGCACTACTACAACACTCGCGAGGAGCTGGACACGGCGCTCGCCGCGTTGGCGGAGATCCATGCCTGACCTGGCGATGCGGGTGCGCCGGGTCGAGGGGGCGCCGGTCGCCGCCGTGCGGGTCTGGGTGCGGGCCGGGGCGCGGATCGAGGAGAGCCCCGGCCAGGCGATCCTGACCGGCCGCCTGCTGACCGAGGGGACCAGCCGGCGCGACTGGCGGCGGATCGCCGAGGAGGCCGACGCGCGGGGGGCGATCGTCTCGAGCTTCGCCACCTTCGAGTGCCACGGGGTGTCGATCGACGTCCTGGCCGACGACTGGGAGCTGGCCCTCCGCTGGGCGGCGGAGATGATGATCGAGCCCTCCTTTCCCGGCGACCGCTGCGCCTGGCTGGCGAAGCAGGCGGCGGCGGAGCTCGAGAGCCTGGCCGACCAGCCGGAGGTGAAGACCTCCTGGGGCTTCCTGGAGCAGCTCTACGCTCCCCACCCGCGGAGCCGGCCGCTCCAGGGGAACGAGGAGAGCCTGCTCCGGCTCACCCCCGAGGAGTGCGCGGCGTTCCATCGCCGGGCGCTGTCGAACGGCGTTCTGGTGACGGTGGCGGGGGTGATCGACGAGGAGGCGGTGGCGGCGCGCCTGGAAGACCTCTTCGGCGGTCTCGCGCGGACCCCCGAGCCGTACCCCGAGCCGCTGCCCCCTTCGGGCCTGCCGGAGGCGCGGCGCCAGGTGGAGACCGAGGCCGAGGACCAGGCCCATCTCTACATCGGGCACCTGACGGTGCCGCGCCGCCACCCCGACTACACCGCCCTGGAGGTCTTGGCGGTGATCCTGGGCTCCGGGGCGGGCCTGACCGGGCGCATCCCCACCCGCATCCGGGAGCAGGAGGGGCTCGCCTACAGCGCCTACGCGCAGACCGTGTCCGGGTCCGGGATCGATCCCGGCCGGCTGGTCGCCTACGTCGGCACCTCGCCGGAGACGGCGGAGAAGGCCCGCCAGGGGGTGGTCGAGGAGATCACCCGGGTGGTGGAGGATGGCGTCCTCCCCGCCGAGGTCGAGGAGGCCCGCGCCTACCTTCTAGGCCGCGAGCCCTTCCGCCGCGAGACCGCGAGGCAGTGGGTCGAGCTCCTGGTCGACGCCGAGCACTACCAGCTCCCCATCGACGACCCCGCCTGGCGCACGGCGAGCCTCGAAGCCGTCGATCGCGAAGCGGTCGAGGCGGCGGCCCGGCGGCACATCGTGCCGGGGGATCTGAAGGTTACGGTGGGGCTGCCGGGGTAGGGCCCGGCCCGATCACTCGACGGACTTCCGGACCTCATCGAACTGCTGACTGACTTCGTCGCGGAGAGATTGTAGCTTCTCCTCCACACCGATGATCCCCTCGGCAAGGAGCTGGATGTCTCCGCGCAGCCCCTCGACCACAACATGAGTCTGGCGGATCGCGCTTTCCATCGACTCGAAGCGCTGGGCGGTCTCCTGGCGGAGGCTGCCGATCTGCTCGGAAGTCTGCCGAAAGCGTTCATCGAGATACGCGATTAGTTCCTGGTCCATCGGCAGTCAAGTTCCTGACAAAGGCTACCACAGCTCTGTTCCGGGCGTCCATGCCCCTTTGCTACGACTTCGCCGGCTCTGGTGCCGCCTCCGGTCCGGACGTTATGATCCCATCCGTCCGCAGGAAGGAGGAATCATGTCGCAGGACAACGTTCATATCGTTCAGGCTGTCTATGATGCGCGGATGCGCGGCGATCTGGCCGCGTTGCTCTCCCACCTGGATCCCGAGTTCGTCGCCTACGAGTCGGACGCGCTGCCCTACGCCGGCGTGTACCGCGGCCCCGAGGGCTTCAAGGAGCTCTTTCAGAAGGTCACGGCGCTCTTCCGCCTCGATCTGCACGTCGAGGAGCTCACCGGCACGGCCGATCGCGTGATCGCGCGCGTCCAGGGCCAGTTCGTCCCCCAGGCCGGCGGCGCGCCCATCCCCGTCGACATCGAGGA
>JAXDLD010000113.1:0-12214 GCA_034666805.1 Acidobacteriota bacterium | reverse complement strand
GGTGCCGATCGGCCGGCCGATCGCCAACACCGAGGTGGCGGTCGTCGACCAAGAGGGCCGGCCGGTGCCGGTCGGGGTGGCGGGGGAGCTGGTGGCGGGGGGAGACGGCCTCGCCCGGGGATACTGGCGCCGGCCCGACCTGACGGCGGAGCGCTTCCGGCCCCATCCGCTGTCGCCGCTACAAGGGGAGCGGGTCTATCACACCGGCGACCGGGCGCGGTGGCGGACGGACGGGCGCCTGGAGTTCCTCGGCCGTCTGGACCGGCAGGTCAAGATCAGGGGGTTCCGCATCGAGCCGGGGGAGATCGAGGCGGTGCTCGCCGCCCATCCGGAGGTTCGCCAGGCGGCGGTCACGGTGCGGGAGGACCGGCCGGGGGACCGGCGGCTGGTGGCCTACGTGGCGGGCACGTCGCCGGAGATGCCGGGGATGCCGGGGACGCCGGGGATATGGGAGACGAGGGAGAGCGAGCTCCTGGGATACCTGGCGGAGCGTCTGCCGGGGTACATGGTGCCCGCCGCCATCGTCCGGCTTCCCGCCCTGCCGCTGACCCGGAGCGGCAAGGTGGACCGGGCGGCGCTGCCGGCGCCAGAGGGGCGTCCGGGGCGCCCCGCGGCCGGGCGGCCGCGCACGCCGGCCGAGGAGCTGATGGCGGGCCTGTGGGAGGAGGTGCTGGGGATCGACGGGATCGGCGGGATCGGCCCGGGCGACGGCTTCTTCGAGCTCGGCGGCCACTCGCTCCTCGCCACCCGCCTGGTCTCGCGCATCCGGGAGACCTTCGGGGTGGACCTGCCGCTCCGGGCGGTGTTCGACGACCCCACCTTGGCGGGCCTGGCGGCGGCGGCCGAGCGCGCCCTGACGGCGGGCCTCGGCGTGGAAGCGCCGCCGCTCCTGCCGGTGCCGCTGGAGGGGGGCGACCTGCCGCTCTCCTTCGGCCAGGAGCGGCTGTGGTTCTTCGATCAGCTCGAGCCGGGGAGCGCCGCCTACAACATCCCCTTCGCGGTGCGCCTCCGCGGGCACCTGCGGCCGGCGGCGCTGGCCGCGAGCCTGGCGGAGATCGTCCGCCGCCACGAGGCGCTCCGCACGACCTTCGCGGCCGCGGCGGGGCGGGCGCGGCAGGTGCGGCAGATGATCGCGCCGCCCGCGCCGCTCCCCCTGCCGACGATCGACCTCGGGAGCCTGCCGGAGGCGGAGCGGCGGTCCGAGGCCGAGCGCCTGATCCTCGCCGAGGCCCTGCGGCCCTTCGACCTCGCCCGCGGTCCGCTGCTCCGCGCCGGCCTGCTGCGGCTGGCCGATCGCGAGCACGCCGCCCTCTTCACGATGCACCACATCGTCTCGGACGGCTGGTCGATGGGCGTCCTGGTGCGTGAGCTGGGGGCGCTCTACGGCGCCGCTCTCGCGGGGCGCCCCTCCCCCCTGCCGGAGCTGCCGATCCAGTACGCCGAGTTCGCTCGCCGGCAGCGGCACCACCTCGACGCGACCGCGACGGCCCGGGAGGTCGCCTGGTGGCGGGAGCGCCTGGCCGGGGTGCCGCCGGTCCTCGAGCTGCCGGCGGACCGGCCGCGCCCGGCACTGCCGAGCCCGCGGAGCGGCTTCCTGCCGCTCTCCCTGCCGGCGGAGCCCCGGGCCGCCCTGGGGGAGCTCTCCCGGAGCTCCGGGGCGACCCTGTTCATGACCCTCCTCGCGTCCTTCGCCGCCCTCCTCTCCCGCCTCTCCGGACAGGAAGTGCTCGCGGTCGGCTCGCCGATCGCCAACCGCACCCGGCTGGAGACCGAAGGGCTGATCGGTTACTTCGTCAACACGCTCGTCCTCCCCGCCGGCCTCTCCGGCGAGCCGAGCTTCCGGGAGCTGCTCGGGCGGATCCGCGAGACGACCCTCGGCGCCTATGCCCACCAGGAGCTGCCCTTCGAGAAGCTGGTGGCGGAGCTGCAGCCGGAGCGCAGCCTGGCGCACGCGCCCCTCTTCCAGGTGATGTTCAACCTCGAGAACGCCTCCAGAGTTTCGCTCGCCGCCCTCGAATGGCCCGACCTCACGCTCGAACGGATCGCCGTCGCGCCGCAGGTCTCCATGTTCGACCTGAACCTCACCTGGCGCGAGGACGAGTCGGGGCTCAAGGGGGCGCTCGACTACAGCCGCGACCTCTTCGACGCCACGACGGTCCAGCGCTTCTCGCGCTATCTGCGGAATCTCCAAGCGGCGGCGGTCGCCGACCCGGCCCGCCCGGTCTCGGCGCTCCCCCTCCTCTCCGCGGCGGAGCGGCACGAGCTGCTCCACGAATGGCAGGAGCCGGCCCTCCCGCCCGGCGAGGCGCTCTCCCTGCCCCAGCTGTTCGAGGCCCAGGCGGCGCTCCGCCCGGGGGCTCCCGCCCTCGCCACGGAAGGGGGAGAGGAGCTGACCTACGGCGAGCTCGACCGCCGCGCCGGCACCCTCGCCCGCCACCTGCGGCGGCGGGGAGTGGGGCCGGAGGTCCCGGTGGGGATCTGCCTGCCGCGCTCCCTGGACCTCGTGGTGGCGCTCCTCGCGGTCTGGAAGGCGGGTGGCGTCTACCTGCCGCTCGACCCCGCCTACCCGCGGGAGCGGCTGGCCCTGATGCTCGCGGACTCGGGCGCTCCCTGGGTGCTGACCCGGGAGCCCTGGCGGGCGCACCTGCCCGCCGATCCCGCGAGCGGCGTGGGCCTCCTGCTCCTCGAAGCCCTGGAGAGCGAGCCGGTCACCCCTATATCGATAGGAGCGGCGGAGCCGGGGAGCCTCGCCTACGTCATCTATACCTCGGGCTCGACGGGACGGCCCAAGGGGGTGGGGGTGGAGCAGCGGACCGCCGTCCGGCACATGGAGGCGACGGTCGCCCGCTTCCGGCTGGGGCCGGGGGATCGCTTCTGCCACTTCGTCTCGCCGAGCTTCGACGTCGCCTTAGAGGAGATCGTGGCCCCGCTCGTCTCCGGGGCCACGGTGGTGGTCCACGACGCCGAGCTGTGGGAGCCGGAGCAGGTCCTCGCCCGGGGCCGCGATCTCCGGCTGACGGTGCTCAGCCTGCCTACCGCCCTTTGGGCGCGATGGGCCCGGGAGCTCGCCGATACTGAGGGTAAGGATGTCGCCGGCCTGCCCCTCCGGCTGGTGCTGGTGGGCGGCGAGGCCATGCCGGTGGAGGCGGTGCGGCACTGGTTCGCGGGGCCGCTCGCCGGGACCGGGCTCCACAACGGCTACGGCCCCACGGAGGCGGTGATCACCGCGACCTGGTGGCAGGCCGAGCCCGGGGCCCCGGGGCTCGCGGCGGGCGCCGCCCCCATCGGCCGGCCGCTCGCCGGGCACTCGATCCACCTGCTCGACGTCCAGGGCCAGCAGGGCCAGCCGGTCCCACTCGGGGTGCCCGGCGAGCTGTACCTCGGCGGTTTCCTGGCGCGGGGCTATCTCGGCAACCCGGCGGCGACCGCCGAGCGCTACCTGCCCGACCCCTTCGCCGCCGAAGGGGGGGCGCGGCTCTACCGCACGGGCGACCTGGCGAGCCGGCTCGCGGACGGCAACGTGCGCTTCCTGGGGCGGACGGACGGGCAGGTAAAGGTCCGCGGCTTCCGCATCGAGCTCGGGGAGATCGAGGCGGCGCTCGCGCAACACCCGGGGGTCGCCGTGGCGGTGGTCCTCGTGCGGGAGGAGCGGCCCGGCGACCCCCGGCTCGTGGCCTTCCTGGTGCCGGCCGAAGGCGAAGGGGGGCCGGGCCGGGACGAGCTCCGCGAGCACCTCCACGCGCGGCTCCCGGAGTACATGTGCCCGGCGCTCTTCGTGCCCCTACCGGCGCTGCCTCTCACCCCCAACAGCAAGGTGGACCGGCGGGCCCTCGCGCGGCTCCGCCCGGCCCGGGAGGAGGCGGGGGAGGAGGCTTCCGAACGACCTTCGGCGGCCCCGCGGACGCCGGTCGAAGAGGAGCTGGCGGCGATCTGGGGGCCGCTCCTGGGGGTCGAGCGGCTGGGGATCGACGACAACTTCTTCTCCCTCGGCGGCCACTCGCTGCTCGCCACCCAGGCCATGTCGCGCGTCCGCCAGGCGTTCGCGGTCGAGCTGCCGCTCCGCGCCCTCTTCGAGGCGCCGACGATCGCCGGCCTGGCGCGGGAGATCGAAGCCGCCCAGGGCGCCGCCCCTCCTGGCCGCCGGACCGCGGCGCCTCCCCTCCTGGCGACCCGGCGGACGGCCGGGCTGCCGCTCTCCTTCGCCCAGGAGCGGCTCTGGTTCCTCGACCAACTGGAGCCCGGCGGCGCCGCCTACAACATGCCGGGAGCGCTCCGCCTCCGCGGCCGGCTGGACCCGGAGGCCCTGGCGGCGAGCCTCAGCGAGATCGTCCGCCGGCATGCCGCGCTCCGCGTCATCTTCACGGTGCCGGAGGCCGATGGCGACGGCCGGCCGGTGCAGTCGATCGTCGCGGCGCTCGCGCTCGCCCTGCCGCGGCTCGATCTCTCGGGGCTCCCGGCCGCGGTCCGCGAAGGCGAGCTGCGGCGGCTGGCGCTCGCCGAGGCGGGGCGCCCGTTCGACCTGACCCGCGGCCCTCTGCTGCGGGCGACCCTCCTGCGGCTGGAGGAGGACGAGCATGCGGTCCTTTTCACCCTCCACCACATCGTCTCCGACGGCTGGTCGATGGAGGTGCTGGTCCGCGAGCTGGGGGCGCTCTACGGAAGCCGGCTCGCGGGGCGGCCCTCGCCGCTCCCGGAGCTGGCCCTCCAGTACCCCGACTTCGCCCTCTGGCAGCGCGGCTACCTGACCGGCGAGGTCCTGGAGGGCGAGCTTGCCTACTGGCGAGAGGCGCTCGCCGGCCTCCCGACCCTCGACCTGCCGGCCGACCGGCCACGGCCGCCGGTCCGGCGAGGGCGCGGCGCCCTCCACCGGTTCGGCCTGCCCGCGGTGGCGAGCGGAGGCCTGGAGCGGCTGAGCCGCGCCGCCGGGGCCACCCCGTTCATGACCCTCCTCGCCGGGTTTACCGCCTTCCTCACCCGCTACACCGGGCAGGACGACGTCGCGGTCGGAACCCCCATCGCCAACCGTACCCGGCGCGAGATCGAGGGGCTGATCGGCTTCTTCGTCAACACCCTCGTGCTCCGCACCCGGGCGGCCGGAGAGCCGGCGTTCCGGCAGCTCCTGGGGAACGTGCGGCAAAACGCGATCGCCGCCTTCCAGCACCAGGAGGTGCCGTTCGAGCGGGTGGTCGAGGAGCTGTCGCCCGAGCGGGATCCCAGCCGCACGCCGCTCTTCCAGGTGATGTTCCTCGTGCCCGACCCCGGTCGCGAGCCGCTGGCCCTCCCCGGGCTCACCCTGGAGACCATCCACGTGGCCGGGGAGACCGCGAAGTTCGACCTGACCCTCGGCCTGGCGGAGGGGCCGGCCGGGCTCGCCGGGTCGCTGGAGTACGACCGCGACCTCTTCGAGCCGGCGACGATCGCGCGGCTCGCGAGTCACCTCGAAGCTCTCCTGGCGGCGGCGCTTGCGGAGCCCGACCGGCGGGTGGCGGAGCTACCCCTGCTCGCTCCGGCGGAGCGTCACCAGCTCCTCGCCGAATGGAACGAGGGTTGGGCGGAGGAGCTGCCGCCCTCGTGCCTCCACGAACTCTTCGCCCGCCAGGCGTCCAGCGCGCCGGACGCGCCCGCCGTGGTCTACGAGGGCGAGCGGCTGACCTACCGCGAGCTTTTGCGGGGTGCCCGCCGGCTGGGCCGCTACCTCGCGGGCCTGGGGGTGGGACCGGGCAGCCTGGTGGGCCTCTGCCTCCCGCGGTCGCTCGACCTGGTGGTGGCGATCCTCGGGGTGCTCGAAGCGGGGGCGGCCTACGTGCCCCTCGACCCCGGCTATCCCAGGGAGCGCCTGGCCTTCGTCCTCGCCGACAGCGGTCTCTCCGTGCTGCTCTCCCACAGCGCGCTGGTCGCCGAGCTTCCCCCCCTCCCGCGGTCGGTCGAGGTGGTGCGGCTCGACGCCGAGCGGGAGCGGATCGGGTTTGAGAGCGCTGAGGCCCTGCCGGCGCGGGCGACCCCGGGGGACTTGGCCTACGTCATCTATACCTCGGGCTCGACGGGGCGGCCGAAGGGGGTGGGGGTCCGGCACACGGAGGTCTCGCGCCTCCTCACCTCGACCGCGGGCTGGTTCGGGTTCGGCCCGGCGGACGTCTGGACCCTCTTCCACTCCTACGCCTTCGACTTCTCGGTCTGGGAGATCTGGGGCTGCCTCGGCTACGGCGGCCGGCTGGTGGTGGTGCCGTACTGGTCGAGCCGGTCGCCGGAGAGCTTCCGGGAGCTGCTGGCGCGGGAGCGGGTGACGGTGCTCAACCAGACGCCGTCGGCGTTCCAGGAGCTGATCCGGGCGGAGGAGTCGGCGCTCGCCGAGGGCGCCGGGGAGCTCGACCTGCGGCTGGTGATCTTCGGCGGCGAGGCGTTGGAGATCGCGAGTCTCGCCCCCTGGTGGGAGCGCCACGCCGACGAGCGCCCCCGGCTCGTCAACATGTACGGGATCACCGAGACGACCGTGCACGTCACCTACCGCGCCCTGGGCCGGCGAGACCTCGAAGCGCGAGGGAGCGGTAGCGGAGCCATTGGCCGCCCCATCCCGGACCTCGCGGTTCACCTCCTGGATCGCGGCTTCGAGCCGGTGCCGATCGGGGTGGCGGGGGAGATCCACGTCGGGGGCGCGGGTCTGGCCCTGGGGTACCTCGGCCGGCCGGAGCGGACGGCGGAGCGCTTCGTGCCCGACCCCTGGGGCGGCCGGCCGGGAGCGCGCCTCTACCGCTCGGGCGACCTCGCGCGGCAGCGGACGGACGGCAGCCTCGACTACCTGGGCCGGATCGACCAGCAGGTGAAGGTCCGGGGTTTCCGGATCGAGCTGGGGGAGATCGAGGTGGCCCTCCTGGCGCACCCGGCGGTGGCGCAGGCGGTGGTGATTCTACGCGAGGAGGAGTCCGGGGAAAGGCGGCTGGCGGCTTCGGTCGTCGCCCGGCCGGGGGAGGAGCTGGAGGTTTCTGCGCTCCGGGGCTTCCTGCGCGACCGGCTGCCGGAGTACATGGTGCCAGCCGGCTTCGCCCTCTTACCGGCGCTGCCCTTCACCGCCAACGGCAAGGTCGACCGCCGGGCCCTGGCGCGGCTCCACCCGGCGACAGCGGAGGCGACGACTGGGGGAGAGGGATCGTTCGCCGCGCCGCGGACGCCAGTCGAAGAGCTGCTGGCGGGGATCTGGGAGGATCTCTTGGGCCGCGAGCGGGTGGGGATCGACGACGGCTTCTTCGACCTCGGCGGGCACTCGCTCCTCGCGACCCGCGCGATATCGCGGGTGCGCCAGGCCTTCGGGGTCGAGCTGCCGCTGCGGACCCTGTTCGAGGTGCCGACGATCGCCGGCCTGGCACGGGAGATCGAGATCGCCCGGAACGCCGGCCGCCGGGCCGCGGCGCCACCCCTCGTCGCCGCCGGGACCGCCGGGCTGCCGCTCTCCTTCGCCCAGGAGCGGCTCTGGTTCCTGGACCAGCTCGATCCGGGCTCCCCGGCCTACAACCTCCCGGCCCCCCTGCTCCTCCGCGGCCGGCTCGCCCCGCCGGCGCTCGCCGCCAGCTTCGCCGAGATCGTCCGCCGGCATGAGGCGCTGCGCACCACCTTCGCCCTGGAGGCTGGCGCCGAAAGCCAGCCGGTGCAGGTGATCGCTCCCGCCATCCCGCCCACCGCGCCCGGCCTGCCGCTGGTCGACCTCGCCGGCCTGCCAGCGGGGGCGCGGGCCAAGGAGGGGCCGCGCCTGGCCACGGCGGAGACCCGGCGGCCTTTCGACCTCGCCCGCGGCCCGCTGCTGCGGGTCTCGCTCGTCCGGCTCGCGGCCGACGAGCACCTGCTGCTCCTCAACCTCCATCACATCGTCGCGGATGGCTGGTCGATGGGGGTGCTGATTGCAGAGCTGGGGGCGCTCTATCCGGCGTTCCTGGCCGGCCGGCCCGCGGCGCTGCCGGCGCTGCCTCTCCAGTACGCCGACTTCGCCCTCTGGCAGCGGCGGTGGCTGTCGGGGGAGGTGCTGGGGGCGGAGATCGCCTGGTGGCAGGAAGCCCTAGCCGATCTCCCGGCGCTCGACCTGCCGGCCGACCACCCAAGGCCGCCGCGCCGCTCCGGTCGGGGTGGCCTGCGGCGGTTCACCCTGCCGCGGGAGCAGGGGGAGGCCCTGGCGCGGCTCTCCCGAGCCGAGGGCGGCACCCTCTTCATGACCCTCCTGGCCGGCCTCGCGGCCCTCCTTTCGCGGCAGACGGGAGCGGAGGATCTGGCGGTGGGTTCACCCATCGCCAACCGCACCCAGGGCGAGGTCGAAGGGCTGATCGGCTTCTTCGTCAACACCCTCGTCCTGCGCTGCGATCTGACCGGCGACCCGGAGTTCCGGGAGCTCCTCGGCCGGATGCGGCAGACCGCGCTCGGCGCCTACGCCCACCAGGACCTGCCCTTCGAGAAGGTGGTCGAGGCCCTCGCCCCGGCGAGGGACCCCAGCCGCACCCCTCTCTTCCAGGTCCTGTTCGCCCTCCAGAACGCGCCGCGCGAGTCCTTGACCCTCCCCGGGCTCGAGCTGCTGCCGGCGCCTGCCGGCTGGCAGTCGGCCAAGTTCGACCTGACCCTCACTCTCTCGGAAACGCCGGCCGGTCTCGCCGGCGCCTGGGAGTACAGCCGGGACCTCTTCGAGGCGCCGACCATCTCCCGTCTGGGCGAGCAGCTCGCCCGGCTCCTGGCCGCCGCCGCGGCCGAACCGGGAACGCGGCTCGCGGACCTCCCCCTGCTGTCGCCGGCCGAGCGCCACCAGCTGCTACAGGAGTGGCGGAGCGGGGAGACGGAGCACCCCCGCCTTAGCACCGTCCATGGGCTGTTCGCCGAGCAGGCGGCCCGCCGCCCGGACGCGGCGGCGGTGGTCTTCGGCGACGCCGTGCTCTCCTACCGCGAGGCCGGCCGGCAGGCCGGACGTCGGGCGCGCCGGCTGGCAGGTCGCCTGGCGGAGCTCGGGGTCGGCCCCGAGGCGCGGGTGGGGCTGCTCCTCGAACATCCGGTGGAACGGGTGCTCGCCATGCTGGCGATCCTCCTGGCCGGCGGCGCCTACGTCCCGCTCGATCCCTCTCATCCCAAGGAGCGCCTGGGCTTCCTCCTCGCCGACACGGCGGCGGTGGTGGTGGTAGCCGAGGAGGGGCTCCGCGGCCGGCTGCCGGCGGATACGGCGGCGCGGCTCTGCCTCGATCTCGCGGCGGAGGGGGAACCGGCGGAGGGGGAATCGATATCGGCGGCGTTCTCGGCTCCGCCCTTCGCGACGGGGGCGAGCCTCGCCCACGTCCTTTACACCTCGGGCTCGACCGGGACCCCGAAGGGGGTGGCGGTGACCCACCGCGGGGTCGTGCGGCTGGCGCGGGAGACCGGCTACGTCCGCTTCGGCGCCGGCGACCGGGTGGCCCAGGTCGCCAACCCGGCTTTCGACGCCGCCACCTTCGAGATCTGGGGAGCGCTCGTCAACGGCGCCGCCCTGGTCGTCGTCGAGCGGGAGGTGGCGCTGGCGCCGGAGCGGCTGGCCGCCGACCTGGCGGCCCGGCAGGTGAGCGTGCTTCTCTTGACGACGGCGCTCTTCAACCAGGTGGCGCGCGAGGCGCCGGCGGCATTCCGTCCACTGACCCGCCTCTTCTTCGGCGGCGAGGCCGCCGATCCGCCATCGGTCCGCCGGGTGCTGGCGGCGAGCCCGGCGGCGCGCCTGATCAACGCCTACGGACCGACCGAGAACACGACGATCAGCACCTGCTATCCGGTCAAGGCGGTGCCGGCGGAGGCCGTGACGGTGCCCATCGGCGGCCCGATCGCGAACAGCACCGCGGAGGTGCTCGACCGCGGCGGCCGGCCGGTGCCGATCGGCGTGCCCGGGGAGCTTTTCGTGGGGGGCGACGGCCTGGCCCGCGGCTACATCGGCCGGCCGGACCTGACGGCGGAGCGCTTCGTTCCCGGGCCTCTGGGGGAGCGCCTCTACCGGACGGGGGACCTCGCGCGCTTCCTCCCGTCGGGAGCGCTCGAGTTTCTCGGCCGCGGCGACCAGCAGGTCAAGATCCGCGGCTTCCGCATCGAGCCCGGCGAGATCGAGGCGGCCCTCTCCGCCCATCCCGCGGTCGGCCAGGCCGCGGTGCTCTTCCGCCAGGAGGCCGGGGGGAAGCGGCTCACCGCCTACGTCGCGCCGCTGGGGGCGATCGCGGCGGAGCCGGGGGTCACGGCCGGGGAGCTTCGCGCCTTCCTCCGCGAGCGCCTGCCCGAGCCCATGGTACCGGCGGCCTTCGTCCTCCTCGACCGGCTACCGATCACCGCCAACGGCAAGCTGGACCGCCGGGCCCTCGCGGCGCTCCGTCCGGCGGCCGAGGAGCCGGGAGAGGGGCCGTCCGCGGCGCTGCGGACGCCGATAGACGAGATGCTGTCGGGGATCTGGGGAGAGCTTCTGGGCCGCGAGCGGGTGGGGATCGACGACAGCTTCTTCGACCTCGGCGGCCACTCCCTGCTCGCCACCCAGGCGATGTCGCGCGTCCGCCAGGCGTTCGGGATCGAGCTGCCGCTCCGGACCCTGTTCGAAGTCCCGACGATCGCCGGCCTGGCGCGGGAGATCGAGTCGGCCCAGGGAGCCGGGCGCGGGGCCGCGCCTCCTCCCCTCGCGGCAGCGATGCCGGGCGCATTGCCCCTCTCTTTCGCCCAGGAGCGGCTCTGGTTTCTCGACCAGCTCGGCGGGGCGGGGGAGGGCCGGGCGGCCTACAACCTCCCCCTCCCCGTCCGCCTGAGCGGTACCCTGGAGCCGGCGGTGCTGGCGGCGGCGCTCGGCGAGGAGGTGCGCCGGCACGCGGTGCTGCGGACGACCTTCCGGATCGCCGACGGCCAACACCGGCAGCCGGTGCAGGTCGTCGCGCCGTCGCTTTCCCTCGACCTGCCGCTCCTCGACCTCTCCGGTCTGCCGGGGGCAGTGGCGGAGAGTGAGGCCTCCCGCCTGGCGACGGCGGAGGCGGCCCGCCCCTTCGACCTCGAGCGCGGGCCGGTGATCCGCGCCATCCTGCTGCGGGTCGCCGCGGCCGAGCACGTGCTCCTTCTCACCCTCCACCACATCGCCGGCGACGGCTGGTCGCTGGGGGTGCTGATCCGGGAGGTGGCGGCGCTCTACGGCGCCTTCCTCGCCGGCCGGCCCTCGCCGCTGCCCGAGCTCGCGGTCCAGTACGCCGATTACGCGGTCTGGCAGCGCGGCTGGCTTCAGGGTGAGGTGCTCGAACGGGAGCTCGGCTACTGGCGGGAGCGGCTCGCCGGAGCCCCCGAGGTCCTCGACCTCCCCCTCGACCGGCCGCGGCCGGCGGTCCATACCTTCCACGGCGCCCGCCGGGCGGCCCTCCTCTCCCCGGCCTCCACGGCGGGCCTCTCGGCGCTCTCGCGGCGCTCCGGCGCCACCCTCTTCATGACGCTGCTCGCCGCCTGGCAGGCGCTCCTCTCCCGCCACACCGGCCAGCTCGACGTCGTCGTGGGGACCCCGATCGCCAATCGCACCCGGAGCGAGGTCGAAGGGCTGATCGGGTTCTTCGTCAACACCCTGGCGCTGCGCACGGACCTCTCGGGACGGCCGGGGTTCGCCGGTCTGCTCTCCCAGGCGCGGGAGACCGCGCTCGGGGCCTACAGCCATCAGGAGGTCCCGTTCGAGAAGCTGGTCGCCGAGCTGGCGCCGGAGCGCCACCTCGACCACACCCCGCTGTTCCAGGTCATGCTCGTCCTGGGCGAGAGACCGGCCGAGCTGCCGGAGCTGCCCGGCCTGCGCCTCGGCGGAGTCGAGGCCGGGAACCAGACGGCCAAGTTCGACCTCACCTTGATCGCCGAAGGTGGTAGGGATGGGCTCGGCCTGCGGCTCGGCTACAACTCGGACCTCTTTTTCCCGCCGACGGTCGACCGGCTGCTGGCGCACCTCGTGATCCTCGTCGAAGGGGCGCTGGCCGAGCCGGAGCGGCCGGTCGCCGAGCTGCCGCTCCTCTCCGCGGCCGAGCGGCACCAGCTCCTGCTCGGGTGGAACGATACGGCGGGGGAGAGGACGGGCGAGGGCCTCGACGACCTCTTCGCGGCCCAGGCGCTCCGGCGGTCCGACGCGGTGGCCCTGGTGGCCGGCGAGGCGGTGCTCACCTACGGCGAGCTCGACCGCCGGGCGGAGCGCCTCGCCGGCCGGTTGGCGGCGCTCGGGGTGGGTCCGGAGGAGCGGGTG
>JAXDLD010000112.1:0-13659 GCA_034666805.1 Acidobacteriota bacterium | reverse complement strand
CGAAGGACCAGCCGCCCAGAAGGTACGGCCCCGCTGGCTGGGTGGCGCGGACCGCCTCCACGTAGGCGGCCGCCATCTCCTCGATCCGCTCGAAAGGAGGCTCGCCGGCGCTGAGGCCCCGCGCCTGGAGCGCGAGGAACGGCTGCCCCGGCCCCAACGCCGCCGCCAACTCCCGGTAGCAGAAGACCGAGCCCCCCACCGGGTGGATGCAGAAGAAGGGCTGCCGCCCGGCGGCGGCATCCCTGGCGGTCAGCGGCACGAGCGGTGACCAGGGGGCTTCGGCCGTACCCTCGGCGTGAAGGAGGATCGCCAGCCGCTCGACGGTGGGTGCCTCGAACAGGCACGAGAGCGGCAGGTCGCGGCCGAATTCGCGCTTTATGCCCGACATCAGGCGCACCGCCAGCAGCGAGTGACCGCCCAGGTCGAAGAAGCTGGCGGTCACGCCGACCCCGCTCGGCAGCCCGAGCACCTCGGAGAAAAGCCCGGCGAGGATGGCCTCTACCGCGTCGCGGGGAGGGACGGCGGCATCTCCCTGTACCGCGCGCGAAGCCGACGGCACGCCCGTGGCGGCGAGCGCCTTACGATCAAGCTTGCCCGTCGCGGTGAGCGGCAAGGCGTCCCGAATCACGACGTTCGACGGCAGCATGTAGGCCGGCAGGCGACCCTTCAGATACTCCCGCAGCCCGCGTTCGAATTCTGAGCCGGCCTCCGCAACGGAGCTCGGTACGACATGGGCCACGAGACGGCGATCGCCACCCTCCCCGGCGGTGATGACCGCGGCCTCCCCCACTCCCGGGTGCTCGCGGAGAGTCGCCTCGATCTCGCCGAGCTCGATGCGCAGACCGCGAACCTTTACCTGGTTGTCGATCCGGCCGAGGAAAAAGACGTTGCCGTCCGGACGGAAGCGGGCGAGGTCACCCGTGCGGTAGAGCCGGCCACCTCGGCGGCCGGAGAACGGATCGGGGACGAAGCGCGCCGCCGTCAGCTCCGGGCGGCCGAGATAGCCGCGGGCGAGGCCCTCGCCGCCCAGGCAGAGCTCCCCAGGCGTACCCGCAGGGACCGGCTGCTGCCGGCCGTCGAGCAGGTAAGCCTCGGTGTTCGCTATCGGCCGACCGATGGGAGGCTCCTGGGAGAAGGCGCCCTGGCAGAGGAAGGAAAGCGAGTAGATTGCCGTCTCGGTCGGACCGTAGCAGTTGAGCAGCCGGACCCGCGACGCCCAGCGGCTGAGGAGATCGGGCGGGCAGCTCTCGCCGCCCACGCTCAGCATCCGCAGGGACGGCATCTCGTCCTCCGGCAGCAGGGAGAGCACGGAAGGAGTCATGACCATGTGCGACACTTCCCGGCGCAGCAGCTCCGGGAGGCGCGGCCCCGGCACCCGCTCCTCGCGACTCGCGATGACCAGCCCGGCACCGCTCGACAGGGCGAGGAAGATCTCCAGCAGCGCGGCGTCGAAGCCGAAGGAGGCGAAATGCAGGACCCGGTCCCCCGGGCGCACGCCGTGGACCTCCCGCGCCGCGTGGATCAGGTTGGTGGCGGCCCCGTGGGGGACGAGGACACCATTGGGAACGCCCGTCGACCCCGAGGTGTAGATGGCGTAGGCGAGCGCCCGCGGATCGAGCCCCGGGAGCGGCAGGTCCTGGCCGGTTCCTGATGCGGTCGGTTCTCCGTCGAGCGCGACGGATTCGTCGTCGAGGGCGACGATCGTCCTCGCCCTCCCGGCTGGCACCGGGTGCCGCGAGAGAAGGCCGCGATCGGCGAGGAGGAGGGAGACCGCGGCGTCGGTGAGGACGCGCTCCGTGCGCGCCGCGGGGTGGTCGGGGTCGAGCGGCACGTAGGCTCCGCCCGCCCTGAGCACCGCGAGAAGAGCGACGACGCGCTCGATCGACGGCTCGGCCAGGATACCCACCCGTACCTCCGGCCGAACGCCTAAGACACGGAGCCGCCGGGCCAGGCCGTCCACCCGCGCCGCAAGCGCGGCGTAGCCGAGCTCCCGGTCTCCCGCGAGAAGCGCCGGCGCTCCCGGGGTCGCCGCGGCCCAGGGAGCGAACAGCTCGTGGAGCAGGGTGGGCCGAGCGGTCCGCCGTGTGGCATTCCATTCGAGGAGGAGCTGCTGACGCTCGCCCTCGCCGAGGAGCGGCAGATCCGGCCAGGGGACCTCGGGATCGGCCACCGCCGCCGTCAGCAACCGGCCGAGGTGGTCGAGCATCCGCCGCATCCGCACGCGGTCGAAGAGATCGGCGTTGTAGTCGAGGGAGACGGCGAGCCCCGACGGCCGCAGGGACGCTGCGAAGCCGAGGTCGAACTTCGCCTCCCGGGTCCCCGCGTCGAGCCCGCCGCCCCCCCCGATCCCAGTCACCGTGAGCCCCGGCAGGTCGAGGCCCGGCGGCGCTCCGCTCTCGACGGCGAACATCACCTGGAATAGCGGCGTCCGACCGAGGCTCCGGTCCGGCGCCAGCTCCTCGACCAGGCGCTCGAAGGGCACGTCCTGGTGGGCGTAGGCCGCGAGCGCCATCTCCCGTACCCGTCCCAGGAGCGCGCGGAAGGTGGGCTCTCCCCCTAGATCCGCACGGAGGACCAGGGTGTTGACGAAGAGACCGATGAGGCCCTCCGTCTCCAGGCGGTTGCGGTTGGCGACCGGTGTCCCCACCACCACGTCCTCCTGCCCCGAGTGCCGGGCGAGGACGACGTCGAAGGCGGCGAGGAGGAGCATGAAGAGGGTCGCCCCCTGGCGCACCGCGGCCCGCTGCACGGCGCCCGCGAGGTCAGCCGGCAGGACGAGCGATTCCATCCCGCCGCGGAAGGTCTGGATCGCCGGCCGCGGCCGGTCGGTGGGCAATTCGAGCAGCGCGGGCGCCCCGGCGAGACGCTGGCGCCAGAAGGCGAGCTGGCCCTCGAGTCTCTCGCCCGCCAGCCACTGCCGCTGCCAGACGGCGAAGTCGGCGTACTGGATCGGCAGCGGCGGCAGCTCGACCGGCCGCCCGGCGAGAAAGCCGCCATAGAGGGCCGACAGCTCGCGCAGGAAAATGCCCGTCGACCAGCCGTCGGTGATCGTATGGTGGAGGGTAAGGAGGAGGGCGTGCTCCTCCCCACCGCGATCCAGGCGGAGGAGGGTCGACCGGAGGAGGGGACCTCTCCCGAGATCGAATGACCGCGCGGCCGCGGTCGCGGCGAGCCGCGCCACCTCCGCCGCGCGCACGGGTTCCGGGAGAGCCCCCAGATCGGCCAGGGCCGGCGAGAGATCGAGGTCGGGGGAGATCACCTGGACCGGTTCCGTCTCCCGCAGGTGGAAGTGCGTCCGCAGCGACTCGTGGCGGCGGGCGATCTCGTTCAAGCTCGCCGCCAGAGCGGGAATGGACAGGGCGCCGGAGAGCCGCGCGGCGAACGGGATGTTGTAGAGCCCCCGCCCCGGCCCCAAGCGGTCGAGGAACCAGAGTCGCTGCTGGGCGAAGGAGAGCGGCAGATCGCGGTCGCGCGGCACCCGGGCGATCGGTGGCAGGGCATCCACCCGGCGCGCGGACTCGATCTCCCCGGCGAGACCGGCCACCGTCGGCCGCTCGAAGAGAGCGCGGAGCGGCAGATCCACGCTGCACGCCGCCCGGACCCGCGACATCACCTGGGTGGCGAGGAGCGAGTGCCCGCCGAGAGCGAAGAAGTCCTCCTCTGCCCCCACCCGCTCCAGCCCCAGCACGTCGGCCCAGATCCCGGCGACCATCTCCTCGACCGGGCTTCCCGGGCGTATGGCCGTGCCCTCGGAGGCGCCGGCACGGTCGAGGGCCGGCGCCAGCCGCCCGAGGGCGCTCCGGTCCACCTTGCCGCTGGGCATCAGGGGCAGGGCGTCGAGCACGACGAAGGCGGCGGGGACCATGGGCTCGGGGAGCACGGCCCCGAGAGAGAGGCGGAGCTCGGCGACGGTCGGGGCTACTCCCATCACCGTCAGGTAGCTCATGAGCCGACGGTCGTTGCCCTCCCCGCGCACCAGCACGACCGCCTGCCGTACCGCGGGAAGCGCGGTTAAGGCAGCCTCGATCTCGCCCAGCTCGATGCGGATGCCGCGGATCTTCACCTGGTGGTCGCCGCGGCCCAGGTACTCGACCTCGCCCCCGTGGAGGTGTCGCGCGATGTCACCGGTCCGGTAGAGGCGGGCGCCGGGCTCTCCCGCCGAATCGGGGAGGAACCGTTCCGCTGTCAGGCCGGGCCGCCCGAGGTAGCCGCGCGCCACCTGGACGCCGCCGATGTAGAGCTCTCCCGGAATGCCGACCGGCACCGGCCTCCCCTCGGCGTCTTTAATGAGGATGCGGGTATTGGCGAGCGGCCGGCCGATCGGTACGACGGTATCTCCCGGCGCCGAGGCCCAAGCGGTGACGTCGACCGCGGCCTCGGTGGGGCCATACTGGTTGAAGAGCCGGACTTCCGGGAATTGGGCGTAGAGGCGCTCCTGGAGCGCCACCGAGATCGCCTCGCCGCCCGTCATCACCCGCCTCAAGGCGCTCGCGCCCACCATCCGCTCGATTCCCGGCTCGGAGAGGAAGGCCTGGAGCATGGGCGGAACGAAATGGGAGATGGTGATCGCCTGCTCGGCGAGGAGCCGGGCCAGGTAGGCCGGGTCCCGGTGTCCCTCCGGCAGCGCCAGCACCACGCAGGCGCCGGAGACCAGCGGCGCGAAGAGCTCCCAGACCGAGAAGTCGTAGCTGATCGGGGTCTTCTGGAGCGCCCGGTCGGCCGGCGAGAGACGGAGGCCGGGGGTGTCCAGGGTCCAGAGCAGCCGGTTGACGATCGCCCGGTGGCTGTTCATCGCTCCCTTGGGCCGGCCGGTCGAGCCCGAGGTGAAGATCACATAGGCCAGGTTCTCCGGCGAAGGGGACAGCTCGTCGAGGAACGGGAGGGCCCCGCCCGGCTGCGGCAGGGGGGAGTCGAGGCAGATTCGCGGGCCTTCCGGGCCTTCCGCGGGAAGGGCGGCAACCGTCCTTTCCTGGACCAGCAGGACGGTGGGGCGCGTATCCTCCAGCATGCGGGCCAGGCGCTCCCGCGGATAGGAGGGATCGAGCGGCAGATAGGCGCCGCCGGCCTGAAGCACCCCCAGGAGTCCGACCATCAGATCGAGCGAACGCTCGAGGCAGAGGCCGACCACCACTTCCGGCCCCACTCCCATCCGGCGCAGGTGTCGGGCGAGGCGGTTCGCCCGCCTGTCGAGCTCCCCATAGGTGAGGACGGCGTCCGCGAAGACGACGGCCGTGGCCTCGGGGCTCCGCCGCGTCTGCTCCGCGATGAGCTCATGGAGGCAGGCTTCCGGATAGTCGACCGCGGTGCCGTTCCATTCGACGAGCGCCTGGCGCTCCGGCCCGGTCAGGATCGGCAGATCGGGGAGGAGCGCTTCCGGGTCGTCCACGGCCCCGGCGAGCAGGGTGGCGAAATGCCCGGCCAGCCGGTCGACCGTCGTCCTGTCGAAGAGGTCCAGCCGGTAGGTCAGGGTGCCGGTGAGCCCCGACTCGGCGGGCGCGAGGACCAGGTTCAAGTCAAACTTCGCCGTCGTCGCCGCGAGAGGGAGGGGCGACAGAGTGAGCCCGGGCAGCTCCAGGCCCCCCCCGGGGAGGTTCTGGAGAATGAACATGACCTCGAAGAGCGGCGTCCGGCGGGTATCGCGCTCGGGCTGGAGCTCCTCGACCAGCCGCTCGAACGGCAGGTCCTGGTGGGCGAAGGCACCGAGGGCGGTCGAGCGCACCCGCCCGAGCAGCTCGCGGAAGCTCGGCCGCCCAGCGAGGCCGCCGACGCGGAGCACCAGGGTATTGACGAAGAAGCCGATCAGCCCTTCGATCTCCCGGTGGTTGCGGTTGGCGATGGCCGAGCCCACGGCCACGTCGTCGTGGCCCGTGTAGCGCGCGAGCAGGGCGAAGAAGCCGGCGAGCAGGTTCATGAACAGGGTCGCTCCCGCGGCGCGCGCCTGCCGGGCGAGAGCGGCGCTCAGGGCCGGGGACAGCGCGAACGAGCGGCTCCCCCCACGCGCGGAGCCCACCGCGGGCCGCGGGCGATCCGCCGGCAGATCGAGCGGTTGGAGGCCGGCGAGCGCCTGGCGCCAGTAGCCGAGCTCCCCCGCGAGGACGTCTCCCGAAAGCCACCGGTTCTGCCAGGCCGCGAAGTCGGAATACTGGACCGGCAGCTCCGGGAGGGGCGACGGGCGCCCGGAGCCGACGGCGGGGTAGAGCGCCGCCAACTCGCCCACCAGGACCCCCGTGGACCATCCGTCCGACGCGATGTGGTGCAGATTGAAGAGCGCCGCGTGCCGCTCCTCTCCCAGGCGCAGGAGAGCCCCCCGGAAGACCGGCCCCCGGAGGAGATTGAACGGCCGCCGGCCGTCCTCCCTGGCGAGCCGCCGCTCCTCGTCCTCGCGACATGGGTCGGGTAAAGCCGTGAGATCGATCAACGGCAGCGGGAAGGGCTCGGGCACCGGAGCGAGAGTCGGCACCGGTCGGCCACCGACGGCGGCGAAGGTCGTGCGCAGGGTCTCGTGCCGGCGGACGATCTCCCTCAGGCTGGCCGCGAGCGCCCCGCGGTCGAGACGGCCGGTCAGGCGGAAGGCCACCGGCATGTTGTAGGCCGGGCTGCCGGGCGCAAGCTGATCGAGGAACCACATCCGCTGCTGCGCGAAGGAAACCTCCAGCTCTCTCCCGCGCGTCGCTGGCACGATCGGCGGTCCGGATGGCGCCTCGGCGTCGCTGGAGCGGGGGGAGCGCGACCGCAGCTCGCGTTCGATCTCCGGCGCCAGGGCGGCCACGGTCGGTCTCTCGAACAGCGACCGGAGCGGCAGCTCCACCCCCAGCGCCTGGCGCACCCGCGATGCTACCTGGGTGGCGAGGAGCGAATGCCCGCCGAGCTCGAAAAAGTTCTCCTCCCGCCCCACCCGATCGAGCCGCAGAACCTCCTCCCAGATCCCGCCGAGCAGCTCCTCGACCGGTCCTCGGGCCGCCGCCGACCGGTCGGCCGACCGCTTAGCCGCCCGATCAGCCGCCAATCCCGTCTCCTGCCGTCCACTCTCCAATGCCGGCAGGGCCCGCCGGTCCACCTTGCCGTTGACCGTGAGCGGCAGCACGTCGAGGAGCACGATCGCCGACGGCACCAGCGGCTCCGGCAACTTGCGCTTCAGAGCCGCCCGTAGATCGCCCGGCACGAGCATCGCCCCGGAGGCGCCCACCACATAGGCGACGAGGCGGCGGTCCCCGGGCTCGTCCTCGCGCACGATCACCACCGCCTCGCGTACCCCAGGTTCCTCGCCGAGCGCCGCCTCGATCTCTCCCAACTCGATGCGGAAGCCGCGGACCTTCACTTGATGATCGATCCGGCCCAGGTACTCGACGTCCCCGTCCGGCAGCCGGCGGACGAGGTCGCCCGAGCGATAGAGGCGCGTTCCCGACTCCGTTCCCCACGGATCGGGCACGAAGCGCTCGGCGGTGAGCTCCGGCCGGTTGAGATAGCCGCGGGCGAGGCCGGCGCCGGAGATACAGAGCTCCCCGGGAACCCCCACCGGCTGCGGCTGCAGGGTGAGGTCCACGACCCGGAGGCTCAAGTCCGGGATCGCCCAGCCGACGACGCTCCCTCCCCCGCCCCAGATGTCGGCCGCGGTGAGCGGCCGGTAGGTCACGTGAACGGTCGTCTCGGTGATCCCGTACATGTTGACCAGCCGGGGCCGAGCCGCGCCGTGCCGTTCCACCCACGGCCGTAGGCTCTGGAGCTCCAGGGCCTCGCCGCCGAAGATCACCAGCCGGAGCGCCAGCTCCTGGCTCAAGCCCGCCGCCTTCGCCGTGCGCGCCTCCTCCTCGGCCCGCATGAGCTGCCGGAAGGCCGACGGCGTCTGGTTGAGCACCGTCACCCCCTCCTGGCCCAGAAGCTCGTAGAACGACTCCGGCGAACGGCTCACCCAGTAGGGCACGATGACCAGGCTGCCGCCATAGGCGAGGGCACCCCAGATTTCCCAGACCGAGAAGTCGAAGGCGTAGGAGTGGAAGAGGGTCCAGACGTCCCGGGGGCCGAAGCCGAACCAGGGCGCCGTCGCCGACAGCAGCCGGCCGACGTTGCCATGGGTCACCTGCACCCCGCGCGGCCGGCCGGTCGAACCCGAGGTATAGATGACATAGGCCAGGTTCTCCGGCCCTGCTCCGCTGTCCGGGACGGCGGTCGGGATGGTCTCTGGATCGTCCTCCTCCTCCAGGTAAACCACCTCCGCCCCGTGCCGCGGCAGGGTCGACGCCACCTGCCGGGCGGTGACGAGGACCGGCGTCCCGGCGTCGGCGAGGAGGAAGGCCAGGCGCTCTTCGGGATAGGCGGGGTCGAGCGGCAGATAGGCGCCGCCCGCCTTGAGCACGCCGAGGATCGCGACGACCAGATCGAGCGAGCGTTCGAGGCAGACCCCCACCACCACCTCGGGCCCCACTCCGCGCTGCCGCAACCGGCGCGCCAGGCGGTCGGCGCGGCGGTCGAGTTGGCCGTAGGTCAGGCTCTCGACCCCCATGACCACCGCTGGGGAGCCCGGCGCACGCCGCGCCTGCTCCTCGAAGAGCCGGTGCAGAGAGGGGCGGGCGGCGAACGGCAGGACATCCCCCCACTCGGCGAGGAGCTGCTGCCGCTCGCCCGCGGTGAGGAGCGGGAGCTCCGAGAGCAGGGACCCGGAGGCGGCCGTCCCGATCGATGCTGCCACGACACCGGCGAGAAGGGTCCTCAAGTGGCCGGCGAACCGGCGTATCGTCGGGCGATCGAAGAGGTCCGTCCGGTAGTCGAGCTGCCCGGCCAGGCTCCCCCCTTCCTCCAGCCTCTCTGCCAGGGTGAGGATGAGGTCGAACTGGACCGTGCCCGAATCGACGGGCAGCGGGCGCCAGCCCAGGCCGGAGAGGGCGATCTCGTTACGCGGCATGTTGTGCAGGTTGAGCATCACCTGAAAGAGCGGCTCATGGCTCAGGCTGCGCTCCGGCTGCAGGGCCTCGATGAGCATCTCGAAGGGGAGATCCTGATGAGCGAAGGCTTCGAGCACCACCCGCCGCACCCTGGCGAGGAGGGTATCGAACCCAGGATTCCCGGAGAGGTCGGCGCGGAGGACCAACGTGTTGATGAAGAATCCGATCAGGTCTTCGATCTCCCGGTGGGTGCGGCCGGCGATGGGCGTGCCAACGCAGACGTCGCGCTGGCCGCTGTAGCGGGCGAGGAGGGCCGAGTAAGCCGCGAGGAGGCTCATGAAGAGGGTTCCCCCCGCCCGCCGGGAGAGGGCGCGGAGGCCCTCCGTGAGCTCCCCCGAAAGGACGAAGGGCTCGCCCGCGCCGCGGTAGCTCTGGACCGGCGGGCGCGGCCGGTCGGTGGGCAGCTCGAGGAGGGCCGATACGCCGGCGAGCCGGTCGCGCCAGTAGGCGAGCTCGCCCGCCAGCACCTCTCCCGAGAGCCAGCCGCGCTGCCAGATCGCGAAGTCGGCATATTGCACGGCGAGCTCGGGGAGGGGGCTCGGGTGACCGAGCCGCAGGGCCTCGTAGAGCGCGCTCACCTCCCGCACCAGGAGGCCGATGGACCAGCCGTCGCCCACGATGTGGTGGAAGTTGAAGAGCAGCACATGCTCCTCCTCCCCCGACCGGAGGAGGGTGGCGCGGAGGAGCGGCCCGCGGGCGAGATCGAACGGCCGGCGCGCCTCCTCCGCCGCCAGCCGGAGCGCCAGCGCCTCGCCCGCCGCGCCGGGCAGCCCGGAGAGATCGATCACCGGCAGGGCGAAAGGCGAGGGCGGGTGGATCGTCTGCACCGGCTGTCCGGCGACCCCGAGGGCGAAGGTGGTGCGGAGGACCGCGTGCCGTCGCTCGATCTCGGCGAACCCGGCCATAAGGATCGCCGGCGAGAGAGGGCCGCGGGCCCGGAGGGCCATGGGAACGTTGTAGACCGTGCTCCCCGGTGCCAACTGATCGATGAACCAGAGGCGCTGCTGGGCGAAGGAGAGCGGCAGATCGCCCACCCGGGAGACGGGCACCAGGGGAGGATAGGTCGGGAGCGCGACGCCCCGGGCGCGCTCGACCCGTTCGGCCAGGCCCGCGACGGTCGGCGCCTCGAAGAGCTCGCGAAGGGGCAGTTCGAGGCCGAAGGCCTGCCGCACCCGCGAGATCACCTGGGTGGCGAGAAGCGAGTGACCGCCGAGCTCGAAGAAACCGTCGTCGATCCCCACCCGCTCGAGGCCCAGGAGCTCGCCCCAAAAGCCCGCCAGGACCTCCTCGACGGGCGTGCGGGGAGCCCGATAGCCCCGCCCGCCCTGCCACTCCGGTGCCGGCAGGGTCCGGCGGTCCACCTTGCCGTTCGCGGTGAGCGGCAGCGCCGGGAGGACGACGATCGCCGCAGGGACGAGATAACCCGGCAGCCGCTCCGCCGCATAGCTCCTCAAGGCCGCCGGGAGGTCGCCCGGCCCCTCGCCCGCCACCAAGTAGGCCACCAGCCGCCGGTCCCCCGGCCGATCCTCGCGGGCGATCACCGCGACCTCACGAACTTCAGGGTGCTGGCCGAGGATCGCCTCGATCTCCCCGGGCTCGACGCGGAACCCTCGTACCTTGACCTGGCCGTCGATCCTGCCGAGGAATTCGAGCCCGCCCCGGGCCGACCAGCGCGCCAGGTCGCCCGTCCGGTAGAGACGCGATCCAGGAGGAACGAAGGGGTTGGGCACGAAGCGCTCGGCGGTCAGCTCGGGGCGATCCAGGTAGCCGCGGGCGAGGCCCTCGCCGCCGATGCAGAGCTCGGCGGGGACCCCGATCGGCACCGGTCGCAGGCCGCGGCCCAGGAGGTAGACGCTGGTATTGGCGATCGGCCGGCCGAGCGGCACCGAGGGCCGGGCGTCCTCGGCCGACCTCACCGCGAAGCAGCAGGCGAAGGTCGTGCTCTCGGTCGGCCCGTAGCCGTTGACGAACCGCGTCCCCGGCAGCTCGGCGAGCACCCGCTCCACGTGCGGCACCGAGAGCACATCGCCTCCCGCGAGCAGTTGGCGTACCGGCGCGAGCCCCGCCAGGTTCTCCTCCACCATCCGCTGGAAGAGCCCCGCCGTGAGCCAGAGGGTCGTCACTCCGTGCCGGGCGAGCAACTCGCCCAGCTCGGTCAAAGAGACCGGCCCAGGCGGCGGGATCACCAGGCAGCCCCCATGGAGTAGCGGTCCCCAGATCTCCAGAGTGGCGGCGTCGAACGAGAGGGGGGCGAGCTGGAGGAAGACCTGCCCGGCGTCGAAGGTGGCATAGTCGGTCTCGCACACCAGCCGGATCACTCCGCCGTGCGGCACCGCGACCCCCTTCGGCACCCCGGTTGAGCCCGAGGTGAAGAGGACGTAGGCGAGGCTCTCCGCCGCCACCGTCCCGGGGAGCTCGGCGCTCTCCCAGGAGAGACCGGCCAGACGATCCAGGTAGACGATCGAAGCCGGCGGGAGGTCGACGCCGAGCCGCTCTTCCGTCACCAGCACCGGCGCATCCGCGGCCAGGAGCGCCAGGCGCTCCCGAGGGTAGGAGGGGTCGAGCGGCAGGTAGGCGCCGCCGGCCTTGAGGACGGCGAGGCAGGCGATCAACCAGTCGAGCGAGCGTTCCAGGCAGAGCCCCACCCGGACGTCCGCCGCGACCCCGAGCGCCCGGAGGTGATGGGCGAGCCGGGCGGCGCGCCGGTCGAGCTCCCCATAGCTCAGCGCCTGCTCTCCGTAGACCGCGGCCACCGCCTCAGGCGTCGCGGCGGCCTGGGCCGCGAAGCGCCCGTCCAAGGTGGAGGGGCCCGCCTGGGGGCGAATCGCGCCGTTCCACTCGACGAAGAGCTGCTGCGCCGCCGCCGGCGGGAGGGGGGAGAGCGCGTCGTGGCGGGCGTCGGGTTTGGCCGCCATGGCGCGGAGGATCCGGGCGTAGCCGTCGGCGATCGCCTCCACCTGGGCTGACGGCAGGGCCTCCGCGTCGTACTCCAGGGCGATCCCGACCTCGCCCTCTAAACCCTGGACGAAGTTGACGTTCAGGGTGAAGTTGGTGCCCTCGGCCCGGCGGGTCGAGAGCACCTCGATCTGCCCCAGGTCCCGCAGCTGACCGAGGACGTGGAAATGGATGTAGTTGAAGTTGACGTCCGTGATCGGCTGCGCGCCGAAACGGCGCTGGAGGGCGGCATAGGGATACCGGCGCCAGGGGAGCATCTCCTGCTCGGCGGCGAAGGCGGCACGGATCAGGTCGAGCCAGGAGCCGGGAGCCAGCCGGAAGCGCAGGGGCAGGGTGTTGAGGAAGAGGCCACGGACCTGGTCTCCCCCGTCCTCCTCCAGCCGGCCGTTCGCGGCCACGCCGGTCAGCACGTCCTCTCTTCCGGTCCACAGGGAGAGGGCTTTCAGGTGTACCGCGAGCAGGAGGTCTTTGATCGGCACCGCCGCCCGCCGCGCCAAGCTCCGCAGGGAGTCGAGATCCGCGCTCGGCACCGGGACCGACAGGCTGCGAATGCGCGGTGTCATCCTCTCCTTCGGCGCCGGCCAGCGGGGGAAGGGAACAGGGTCCCACCCGTCGAGCCGCCGGTTCCAGAAGGCCTCGGCCGCGGGGGAAGCGAGGGTCTCGCGCTCCAGGGCGACGTAGTCCCGAAAGGCGGCGGAGATCGGCGGCGGCTCTTCCGAAGACTCCCCCGCGAGCAGGGCGAAGTGCAGGGCGAAGATCTCAGTGAGCGTCGAGTTGAGGCTCCAGCCGTCCAGGATGGCGTGGTTCTCGACCAGGGTGAACTGGAAGGTGTCCGGACCCCGCAGGTGAACGAGGAAGCGCAGCTGCGGCGGCCGGCCGAGGTCAAAGACCTGCCGCTTCTCGGCGGCGATCCGCGCTCCGACCCTGAGCTCCTGCTCCGCCGGGGTGAGGGCCCGCAGATCCTCGACCAGGACCGGCAGCATGGCCTCCCGGTGCACCCGCTGGAATGGCTCGCGGCCACTCACCAGGTCGAAGGAGGTGCGCAGCACCGGGTGTCGCGCCACGGTCCGCCGGACCGCCTCGCGAAAGAGCTCCACGTCGAAAGGGGCTTTCAAGTGCCAGCTGTCGACGTTGTGGTAGAGCGGCTCTCCGGGCGTCAACCGCATGTGGTAGAGCATCCCTGCCTGGAGGTGGGTGAGCGGGTAGGCGTCGACCACGTCCTCCGGCAGGCAGGCCCGGTCCTCGGCCGAGAGCAGGGAGAATGGGACCCTGCCGCGGCTCCGCGGCCTGGGGCTCTCCTCTGGCACACCCACGACGACAGTCGCGAGCTCCGCCACCGTCTGGTGCCGGAAGAGGTCGGGGAGCGACAGCTGGAGCCCACGCGCCGCCGCCAGGGAGAGGACGCGGAGGCTCAGGATCGAATCCCCTCCCAGGGTGAAGAAGTTGTCGTGGATCCCCACCCGATCGACACTCAGCACCTGGGACCAGACGGCGCAGAGCCCCTCCTCCGTCGCGGTGCGCGGCGCCACGTATCCTGCTTCCATCTCCGGCCGCGCGCCTCCCGGGGCGGGGAGGCCCCGGCGGTCGAGCTTGCCGTTGGGGGTGAGAGGGAGGGCCGGCAGCTCGATGAAGATCGCCGGCACCATGTACTCCGGCAGCCGCGCAACGAGGAACGAGCGCAGCTCTTCGATCCCGGGGCGCGGCCCCCCCCCCTCCGATACCACATAGGCGACCAGCCGGCGCTCTCCGGGCAGGTCCTCCCGCG
>JAXDLD010000111.1:0-6303 GCA_034666805.1 Acidobacteriota bacterium | reverse complement strand
CCCGCGTCGGCGAAGGCGGTGAAGGCCGAGGCCGCCAGGGGGTTGGCCATCACGGCGCTGCTCCAGTCGGCGGCGATGCTGAATGCCGGCAGGTCGGGGGTGCCGCCGCCGGTCAGGGGAGGGCTGTCCTCCCGCGCCGTATGACGCCAGAGCACGGCCGCCGCGACTCCGCTCGCGCCGGGCGCCGGCTGCGGCCTGAAATCGGCCGCCGTGGTGTCCCCGGAACCGCTGCTCCCCGGGGCCGGACCGCCGCCGCCGACGACCCAGAGGGCGAGCGCCGGATCGCGGCCGGCGAAGCGCGCCGCGATGCCGGGCCGGGCGCGGAGACCCGCCCGGTAGCCCGCCGCCGCGACGGCGGCGAGCCAGGACTCGACGTAGTTGAGAGAGGCGGCGTCGGCGGTCTCGCCGTCATGATCGAGGTAGAGCGTGCCGCCGGCGGGCAGGCCCGCCGTGGCGGCGAGCGCGAGCGCCTCTCCCGCGTCCTGCTCTCCCGACCCACCGGCGCCCAGGTCTCGCCGCCCAACGTAGATCGGCGCGATGCCCCAGCCCTGCCCGGCCAAGGTCGCATAGCTCTTCATCCAACTGTCGTCGATCTGCTCCGCGGAGGGCCCGAGGCGGAACCCCGTCCACGCCAGGGGCGAGTTGTCCCACAGGTGTTGCATCACCCGGTCCCCCGGGTAGCTCGCCGCGTCGAAGCCTGCCCACGCCATGGCTTAAACCTCCCTCTAAGGGGCGACGAAATCGGTGCCGTTCCAGATCCAGGTCCGCCGGTCGGCCAGGGAGGAGGCGGCGAGGAGCTGCGGTGGATAGAGGAGGGCGAGCTCGCTCCCCAGGGCCGTCACGCCCGCGATCAGGGCGGTCAGGTTGCGCAGGCTGGCGAAGGAGCCCAGTGCGCTCAGCTTGGACGGCAGGGTCGCCGGCGAACCGGGATACCAGCCGGCGGCGGCGAGGTCGGGCTCGACCGGCCGGAGGCGCCGCGCCGCCGCCGGCTGGAGCTGGCAGGCGCTCGCCGAGCAGGTGAGGACGACCCACAGGTCCTCCGCCACTTTCGTCCCGCCGTCGCTCTCGCGCGCCGCCAGGCGCACGGCGTCCGGTGGGTCGCTCGCGCGGCGCCCGACGGCGAGGGCGTCGGTGTCGGGATCGGCGAGGAGCGTGCCGGGCACGAGGTCGAGCCGGCGGCCGAGGAGGGCGAGCAGGGCGTCGCCCTGCGGCGCCGGCTCGTCCGCCCGCGGCAGGACCGGCTGCGGGGCGAGGAGCGGCAGGCCGCAACCGTCCGCCCGGATCGCCGCCAGCGCCGGTTTGAGCGTGCGCGCGAAGTCGGCGCGGACGACGATCTCGGTCGGGATCGACGGCTGGGCGGGCCCGGCCGGCCGGTCGTTGGGGAGGATGGCGAAGCCGACCGGCGCCGGCAGCTCGCCGAAGATCGAGCCCGGGGTCGGGCCGGCTACCCCTAAGGCCGCGGCGAGCATCTGGTCGCGGGTGGCGGTCTCGCCGAGGGTCGTCAAGAGATTGATGTAGCCCCCGACCTCCGTGATGTTGCGCGGCGCCGGCACCCGCGAGGGGAGCACGTCGCCCTCCAGGGCGAGCCGGCGGAGGAGGAGCCGCTGGGCCTCGAGGACGTCGGGGCTCGCCCCCGTCTTCAAGAGGTCCGCGATCGCTCCGAGGACCGTGTCGAAACCGTTCGTTACCGTGTCTGCCATGGCGATCTCCCGCTCGTAAGCTGTCTCATTTGTGCGCGATGCCCAAGGCGTTCAGGAAGGCGATGCTCCCCTGGGTCAGGCTGCCGTCCTTCTCCTCGTGATAGTCGTCGTAGAGGAGCTGCGCCCAGTCCGCCGGCAGCGGCGTGCCGCCGGTCGCGGAGGCGACGACCTTCTTCGCCGCGGCGTCGGCCTCGGCCTGGCTCGGCATCGCGTCCGCGGCCTTGAGGTAGGTCGGGGCGTTCCCCTTGAGGCTCGTGAAGGCGTCCTTGGTCGACTTGTCGCCGTCGGCCTTCTTGCCGGCGGCATCCTTGTCGGCCTTCTCCTTCGCCGTCGCGTCCCGCTTGTCCTGGGCGTCGGCGGCCTTGGCCTGGGCGTCGAGGATGCCGGGGAGCGCCTTCAAGGCCTCGCTCGCCATCGACTTCGCCGCCGAGAGAGCGTCCGCGCGTGCCTTCTCGGCGGTATCGAGCGTCTTGCCGGTCAGGTCCGCGAGCTCCTTGGCGCCGGTGATGTCGGGCAGGTCCTTCTGGGCGTTGCCGGATTCGATCAGGGCTTTCAAGATGTCGGCGCCCGAGTTGCCGGGCTGCCCGCCCGTGCTGACGTTGGTGATGAGGGTCGGCAGCTTGCTCAAGGTGTCGGGCGCCGTCGCCCCCGTGAGCGAGCCCGGCTGGCCGATGTTCAAGGGCGCGATGTCGGGCGCCTGCGGGATCGGCGAGTCCCCCCAGTTCCAGAAGCGGGTGAGGTCGATCTTCTCGCCCGACGGGCAGCAGCCGAGCACGGCCTCCGCCAGCACGCCGCGGGTCGGCAGGGCGACGTGCGACACCGGCGGCGAGAAGCCCGTGCGGTGGAAGTTGGTGAGGGCGTCCTGGATGACCCCGGTGGTCAGCGGTCTGCCGTCCGCCTGCCCGCCGTCCGGGCGCGCGTTGCCGCCGAACAGCATGGAGCCGGCGACGGCCGGGGGGATCGAGAAGGGCATGATCATCGCGTTGCCGTAGTAGCCGAGCACCTGGTTGGCGACGCAGTTCAAGAGCGGGATGTTCTGCGAGGCGTCGGGGATCCCGCTGCCGGGCACGCCGATCGTGTAGGCCTCGAGCAGGATCGCGCGCTCCTCCTGGGTGAGCGACAGCCAGACGGACTTCGAATAGGTAACGGTGTTGCGGACCACGTGCTGGAGCGAGCTCTCGATCTGCAGGATGTCGTGGAACTTGAGCACCGGATTGAGCTCCAGGGCGGCGACGGGATAGGGCGAGTCCGGCAGCGGCATGGCGCCCGAGATCGCGCTCGCCGAGAGGGTCTCCCCCGAGCCCCGGAGCTTGGCGGTGAAGCGGGAGACCATCGGGCCGCCGAGCTCGGCCTCGAGCTCGCCCGGGGTCAGGGTGATCCCGTTCAACACCGAGATGAAGGTCTCGGTGATGATGGGGGAGAGGAAGCTCGGGAAGACCGAGGTGACGTTGGCGCCGGCCTCGCCGGCCTGGACCGCCTTCTCGAGGAGGGCGTAGTTGGGATCGTCCTTGCGCGGGGCGAGCGCGTAGTGGAGGGTCTGGAAGCTCCGCGAGACCTCGAACCCGACGACGTCGTGGGGCGCCACGGTCGGCGGCAGGCTCAAGGAGGCGGTGAGGAGCGTCGCGACCGGGTTCTCGTCACGCCGCTGGTGGAGGCCGGCGAGGAGCTCGGCACGGGTCGAGTAGGCCTTATCCGGATCTTCGACCCGATTGGGGAGGCGCGCCACCGAGCCGGTGAGCGCGATCGGGCCGAGGCGCGAGCCGCGCCGGGTGAGGAGCGTCACGTAGAGCCTCTCGCAGGGCAGGAAGGCGCCGGCCAGGGCGAAGTCGACGATGTCCTCGGCGGTGCCGTTGACGTCGACCTCGAAGCGGGGGTTGGCGACGAAGTCGTCGAGGAGCTTCAAGCCCTGGAGGAACTTGCGCGGCAGCCAGCGGACGAGGACGTCCGAGTGCTTGTGGAGCGCCCGGTAGCGGGCCAGGACCTCGCCGCGGGTGTCGACGTCGATGGCCTCGATGGCGAGCTTCTGGCCCGGGGGCAGGAAGCGCACGACCTCGAGCGGCACGAAGCAGACCAGGGTGACGCCTTCGACCGCGGTCGTGACGTTGAAGTGGCGCAGCACCTCCCAGTACTGGATGGTGAGAGCGTGCAGGCGGTTGTTGTTGGTGATGACCTTGGTCGTCGCCACGGTCTCGTCGGTCGCGGTCGTCATCCGCATCGACGTCCGCTGGGCCGAGCGGCGCGCCGCCGCCGAGCGCTCCGCCGAGGAGTGCATGGTCTGCGCGGCCTGGGTCGCGTAGTTGCGGTTGCCGTCCAGGGTCTGCTGCGAGGAGCCCGAGGAGTCGGCGCTGCCGCCGCCGCCGGCGGCGCCGCCGCCGATCACCAGCGGCCCCAAGGCGAGGCCGATGCCGCCCGCTGCCCCCCAGCTCGAGCTCTCCGCGTGCGTCGAGTAGGCGCTCGTGCCGCGGACGGACTCGGCGAAGGCCGAGTTGAAGACCGCGTGGGTGGAGGAATCGTTCGCCTCCCGCGAGGCCTGCTGCTCCTGCTCGTCCAGGCTCTCGATCTCGAAGGTGGAGAGGGTCTGGCGCTGCTCGAAGATGGCGACCTTCTGCTGCTCGCCGGGGGCGAGCGGCAGGGAGTAGACGAGATCGCCGAGCGACAGCCCCTCCGGCGTCCACTGCTGGGCGAGCCGCAGCACGTAGCCGAGGCCGAGGGTGCCGGCCATCGGCACCTTCTCCTCGTCGCTGATGAAGCCGTTGCTCTCGAGCCCCGTGATCTGGTCGCGGAAGCCGTCGATGCTGAGCGGCTGATCGATCGGTACGCGCTCGGCGAAGCTCGGGACGACGCCGGTCAAGGCGCTCCAGGCCTGGTTGCGCGCCGCCACGTCCACCTGGAAGTCGCCGGAGCGCAGCCGGAAGACGCGGGTGAGGATCGAGGGCCGCGGCTCGACCAAGCGGAACAGCACGCCATAGGGGAAGCGCTGCTCCGAGAGATCGGTCCGGAAGCTCAGCTCACAGTCGCCCTGGCCGATTTTCACCCGCGCGGCGGTGCGGACGGCCGCATCGGCGGCCGGCTGCGCCGCCGGGGCGCTCGCCGTCCAGGCGAGGTCGCGAACGAGCGTGGCGAGCACGCTCGTCGGCAGCGGGCGCAGCACCGGATCGAGCGCCACCTCGCCCAAGTACCCCGTGGTGCCGGGCAGGCTGGCGGCGATCTCGACCGTCTGCGTGCCATTGGCGCCGCGCACGGCGAGCCGCAGCTTCGCCTGTGGGTCGACCGCGATCTTGCTCGCCGGCAGGCGGAGCGAGAAGGCCCCATCCAGCCCGGACATGGCCGTCACGTCGTGCCACTGCACGAGCTCGGTGCCGGGAGGCAGGTTGAGCGTCACCAGGAGGTCGCGCAAAGGCTCGCCGTGGGGGCCGTGGAGAGTGCCGGTCAAGACGTCGGGCAGCTTGATCGACTGCGGCGCGATGACGGTGACGTCGACATAGCCCTTGAGCGTCAAGAGCCCTCTGTAGAAGTGGGTGCTCGCGAGGGCCTGCGCCTCGGCGAACACGGCGACGTCCGCTCGCGTCGCCTTGGCGAGGAGGTCGACCGACGGCAGGACCCGCCGCAGGTCGACCGTCTTCAGCACCTGGGATGCCGTTCGGGTGGCGACCGCGGACGCCGGCTCCGCCGTAGCGGCGGTTGGAGGAGAGATCGGACGACTGCGCTTCCCTGCCATGGCGCCTCCCGAAGTTCGGGCGTGGTTCCTGGTGGATGGAGACCGGCGGTCAACGGTGGCTGCCGAAGCTCACATCAGGGGTAGGCGCGGTGTTTCCCGATTCGTTACAGCCGGGAAATTTTCCTTCGCGGCCGGAGGGAGGGAGGGTGGCCGGGTCACCCTCCCTTTAAGAGCTACGGGCGGATGTCGGCGCCGTGGAGGCAGCCGTTCGTGAACTCCGCCTGGAAGTTCGTCGAGCTGTCCGTGTGGGCACCCATGTGGCGGATAAAGCCGCGCGGTGACGGCAGGGTGCATCCGCACTGCGAGACGGGCGTGCCGACGTGCTGGGAATTGTCGACGTTGCCCGTCACCGTCCAATTGGTGACCCCGTCGGCGACGTAGCCGTATCCCATCCGGCTTCCCTGGAGGGTGTTGCCCGTCACCGATCCGCCCCAGTTGTAGAGGTCAACGTTCTGCTCGCAGAAAAGCTTGTGGCCCATGGCGATGCCGAACTTCATGAAGGCGTTGGCGGTGATCGTGTTGCCAAAGACCTGGGTGCCGGAGAAGTTGCCGTCGTTGGTTCCCCACTGGTCGACCATGGCGATGCCGCTGATCGCCGACTGGGTGTTGGTGCGGATGTCGTTGTAGCGGATCGTGCTTCCCGGCGCGCCGAAGATGACGATGCCGCCATCCGTCACGTCCTGGATCAGGTTGAAGAGCACGTCCGAGTTGCTGCACTGGAGCGAGATGCCGTCCGCGTACTGCCCGGTCGCGAAGCGTCCCGAGGGGCCGAACTCGTTGTTGGTGATCTGCCCATAGCTACAGCCGTTGCTATAGGCGCTCACCCCACGCTCGAAGACGATGGTGGACCACCCGCGCGCTCCCCAGGCCTTGACGCTGTCGACG
>JAXDLD010000110.1:0-4374 GCA_034666805.1 Acidobacteriota bacterium | reverse complement strand
ACCATCAACATGCCGGAGAACTCGACCCCCGAGGAGATCCTGCAGGCCTACGTCGAGGGCTGGCGGATGGGCTTGAAGGCGATCGCCATCTACCGCGACAACTGCAAGCGCAGCCAGCCGCTGTCGACCAAGAAGGGGGAGAAGGAGAAGGCGCCGCAGGCGCTGGCGCCGACGATTCCCCTCGCCGAGCGCCGGGCGGTGCGCCGGAAGCTGCCGGACGAGCGCCGCGCCATCACCCACAAGTTCTCGATCAACGAGCACGAGGGCTACTTGACCGTCGGCCTCTACGAGGACGGCACCCCGGGCGAGATTTTCCTCGTCATGGCGAAGGAGGGGTCGACCATCTCGGGGCTCATGGACTCGCTCGCCACCTCGATCTCGATCGCCCTCCAGTACGGAGTGCCGCTCCAGACCCTGGTCGACAAGTTCAGTCACACCCGGTTCGAGCCCTCCGGCTTCACCAAGAACCCGGAGATCCCCATCGCCAAGTCGATCACCGACTACATCTTCCGCTGGCTGGCCTCGAAGTTCCTCTCCCGCGAGGGGAAGGTGGCGGCGGGGGTGATCATGCGCGACGAGCTGCCGGCCGACCTGCCGACGACCCTGACCCTCGTCGGCGGCGGCCGGCTCGAGCCGGTGGGCCCGGCCGCGGTAGGTCTCGAGCAGACGACCAAGGTGACCTTCCTCTACCAGCAGGACGCCCCGAGTTGCCACGAGTGCGGCGCCATCATGGTCCGGAACGGCAGTTGCTACAAGTGCAACAACTGCGGTTCGACCTCTGGCTGCAGCTAGATACCGGGAGTCAGTGGCGGGTGGGTGTGGGGTGAGCGGGGGAGAGGCCAGGGCGCGAGCGATCGCGCCCTGGCCTGTTTCTTAGAGATCGCGGAACGCGAACTTCTTGGTGATCCCCGTGTAGGGCTTGCCGTCGACCTCGACATAGGGGTAGACGAAGTAGTTGAGCGGCGCGCCGGCCTGGCGGGGTGCGAGCACGAGGTCGCGGCCGACGGTGAGCTGGACCCGGTTCTCGTCCAGGGCGCCGAAGAAGTAGTCCTTCTTCTCCAGGTGCTTCTTGGCTTCGGAGGCGTCGACCGGGACCCAGCCGTAGCCGGCGAGATAGAACTCGGCCCAGCAGTGATAGCCGGCGACCTCGGCCTGCCCGTGCTCGGGGGGGAGCGGAAAGCCGATCTCGAACTTGGCCGGGATGCCCACGGCGCGGGAGAGACCGATGAACAGGGCATGGAAGTCGGTGCAGTTGCCGCGCTTGGCGTCGCAGGCCCAGTAGATGTCGCCGTTGCCCCACCCCGTCCCGCTCTTGTCGTAGGACATGGTCTTGACGACGTAGTCGTAGATCGCCCGCTCCCTGTCGAGGTCGGTCGTCTTGCCCGCGGTGACCTCGGCGGCGAGCTTCTGGATGCGCTCGCTCAAAGGGACCAGCCGGTCGGGCTCGAGCCAGTGGGCAATGTCAGGAGGGTAGGCCGGGTGGGCCCCTCCTGCCTTCCCGTCAGAAGCCGGAAAGTCCTTGTGCAGGTACTCCTGCCGTTCGACGGCGAAGGTGAGGCCGATCGCGATCGGCTTCTGGGGGTGCTCGACGACCAGGTGGGCCATCCCGTTGCCGTGGGAGTCCTTGAGGATCTCGAACTTTCCCGGGGTCCCCGGGGTGGTGAGGTGGATGTCGGAGATCCGCTGGTGCTCGTCGCCCTGCGGATAGGGCAGCCAGATCTCCACCCGGGAGGCCCCGGCCGGGATCGGGTCGACGGCACCGGTGTAGCGGAGCTCGAACTTGCGGCTCCGGAGTGGGGCCGTGTCGGACATGGCGGCCCCGACGGTGAGGAGCAAGCCGGCAGTGCAAAGAAGGAGGGCGGGCTTCGACAGGGTTGGCATGCGCAGGATTATAGGAAATTCCCGCTCGCGCCGCCCGGTTGACCCGGTAGGGTCACGCTTCCGTGCCGGGGCGGCGATGCCTTATGATGGGGAGACCATGATGATGCCGACACGGTTGTACCCTCGCCTTTCCGCCCGGTCCGTGCTGAGCGCGGCCTTCGTCTCGTCCCTCCTGCTCTTCGGCTGCCAGGAAGGGGCCACGGCGGGAGCCCCGGCACCGGGCTCCAAGGTCGCCTTCGTGCTGCAGACCCTGGAGGGCCGGCCGGTCGGAGCCAAGGACTACACCGGCAAGGTGGTGGTCCTCGACTTCTGGGCCACCTGGTGCGGTCCCTGCCACGTGCAGCAGCGCATCCTGGAGGACGTCTACAAGGACTACCAGGGCAAGGGGGTGCAGTTCGTGGCCGCCAACGTGGGCGAGGAGGTGGACACGGTGCGTCAGTTCCTCAAGAACAAACCGATCCCCTACACCGTCCTCATGGACCCCCATGACGTGGCGGGCCAGTTCGGCATCAACGCCCTCCCCACCCTGATGGTGATCGACAAGAAGGGGAAGCTCGCCTTTTTGGAAGCCGGCCTGACCGACGGCGACACCATCCGCCGCATCCTGCGCCAGGCCGGCGCGTAGGTCGCGTCCCTACGGCTTCGTCGGCTTCGTCCCCGGCTTCTTAATCGGTGTGGGCGAGGCGCCGGGGACCTGGGAGCCGGGGTTGACGAAGGGCTTCTGGGTGTAGCCCGCGGGCGGCGCGAAGGTGTTGGCCGGCGGCTCCTTCTTCTCGACCGAAACCAGGTCCTCGCGCGTCTTGGTGTCCTTCGGGGTGCCCATGTTGAGCGACGACTCCTGGCGGACGGGAAAGCCGTCGATCTGCTGCATCTTCCTCACCCAGTCGAGGGCGCCCGGCTGGAGCGAGGCCATGTTGAGCTGCATCTGGCGCAGGACGTTCATGTCCACCCCCACGTCCTTGCTCACCCACATGTCGGTCGACGCCTTCATCGTCGGATTGCTCAATTCCACGTGGTACTTCTGGGTGTTCCAGGCGCCGATCTTCTTGGTCTCCGCGGTCCTGGTGATCTTGGCGTCCATCTTCGCCGCGGCGCTCATCTCCTTGTACAGGGCCTCCCCCTGGGGGCCCGGGACGAGCTTCTTGAAGTCGACCGGCAGGTCGATCGCCGTGTAGCTCTTGTCCTGATGGTCGACGATGTAGAGCTTCTTCTTGTCGAACAGCATGATCGAGGAGGTCGTCCCGTCGTCGCGGCGCACCCGGTTGGCGCCCACCCAGACGGTGACCGTCCGGTCGGACCCGCCCACGTTGCTGCCCAGCATGGCGGGGGTGTCGACGTGCGACTTCAAGGTGAGCAGGGTATCGGCGCCGGCCGGAACGGCCGCGGACATCACCGCGGGCACGGCAAGCAGCAGGCTCAAGGTGACTGTGGGAGGGATTCGTAGGATCATGGGCGGTATCTTAGCCCAGCCGAAGGTTTCCGCCCCGCCGAGGGTTACAGAGACGTGGGGAGACGAGATCTCCCGCGACGTCAAGAAAGAGAGAAGAAGCATGAGATCCACCTCGAGAGCACACACCCGGATCGCCGGCACCATGAGCATCGTGGCCGGCACCGTCCTGGCACTCGGCCTTCCCTGGCTGGCGGGCGCCGCCGGCTCGCGCCCCGCCCTCCACATGCCGTGGAAGGAGGCGGGGTTGACCGAACGCCAGGCGGCCGCCCAACTGCTCTCCCGTTTCGCCTACGGGCCGCGGCCGGGCGACGTCGACAAGGTCGTCGCCATGGGCCTCGATCGCTGGTTCGAGCAGCAGCTGAAAAGTGACCTGCCGGACGCCCAGGTGGCCGAGCGCCTCCGCCCCTATCCGGCCCTCGCCATGTCGAACGAGGAGGTCTTTCACCGCTATCCCACGAACGGGATGATCCTCGCCGAGATGCGCCGCGACGGGCTCCTGCCCGGCAAGAAGGCCGGCGCCGGGAAGGCCGGAGCCGACGCCAATACGACGAATGCCGCCAACACGGCCGAAGCGATCGCCGCCGACCTGGCCGGCCTCGACAAGCAGGAGATCAAGCAGAAGGCCCGCGCCTTTGCCCGTGACAAGGGCTACCGGCCGGAGAAGGAGCTCCTGGGACAGGTGATGACCCAGAAGCTGGTCCGCGCCGTCTACTCCGAGAACCAGCTCGCCGAGGTGATGACCGACTTCTGGTTCAACCACTTCAACGTCTCGCTGACCAACAACAAGGTGCGCCCCTATCTCCTGTCCTATGAGCGGGACGCCATCCGACCGAACGTCCTCGGCCACTTCCGCGACCTCCTGGAGGCGACCGCCCGCCACCCCGCCATGCTGGTCTATCTGGACAACGCGCAGTCCTCGGCCGCCATGAACGCGGAGACCACCATGAACGACGAGCTGGCCCGCCAGCGCGCCGCGGCTCCCGGATTCGGCCGCCGGCGCCCGGGGCGGTTCGCCCAGGCTCCCAAGGCGGGGATCGGCAAGG
>JAXDLD010000109.1:0-14197 GCA_034666805.1 Acidobacteriota bacterium | reverse complement strand
GATCCTTATGCAATATACCGGCCTCGTCACGGCCGGCCGGCCGTCTCTCGCGTCTCGATCTACTTCCACAGTGTCGCGCGAGCCCCGGAATGCGCCCGCCGCGACGTTTCCGGTCCAGCGTCCGGTCCAGCGTCCGGTCAAGCGCCGCCCGCCCCGGGCGTTGTTGGGGTGCCGGGGGTGCCGGGGGCGCCGGGAGCGAGGACCGGTCCCGCCGGGCTCCGGCGGCGCCCCATCACCCGGTCGGCCAGGCCGTAGGCCACGGCCTCCTCCGCCCCCAGGATGCGGTCGCGCTCGGTGTCCTTGTGGATCTCCTCCTTCGACTTTCCCGTGTGGAAGGCGAGGATCTCGTCGAGCTTGTCGCGCATCTGCAGCATGTCCTTGGCGTGGATCTCGATGTCGGACTGCTGCCCCTGGAGCCCCTGGAGCCAGGGCTGATGGATCAGCACCCGGCTGTTGGGGAGGAGGGTCCGCTTGCCCTTGGCGCCCGACGCGAACAGGACCGCCGCCATCGAGGCCGCCTGCCCCATGCAGTAGGTCGCGACGTCCGGCTTGATGTACTGCATGGTGTCGTAGATGGCGAGCCCGGAGGAGACCGAGCCGCCGGGCGAGTTGATGTAGAACGAGATGTCCTTCTCGGGGTTCTCGGCTTCCAGGAAGAGGAACTGGGCGATGACCAGGCTCGCCACGTCGTCGTCGACGGGCCGGCCGAGGAAGATGATGTTGTCCTTGAGCAGACGCGAGTAGATGTCGTAGGCGCGCTCGCCCCGGTTCGTCTGCTCGACCACCATTGGAATCAGCATACGGTTCTCTTTGTCTCCCTACGTGTCTTGGGTGCCGCCGGTGCTGGCGAGATCGGAATCGGCCGCGGGGTCTTCGCGATCCTCCCCCAGCAGGCGGCGGACGGTCTTGTCCCGGCGCAGCTGCGCCCGGAGGTTCTGCAGTCTTCCGCTCTCGTCGAGCGAGCGGCGGAGCTGGGAGGTCGAGGTGTTCTGGGCGCGGGCGAGGAGGGCCAGGGCGCCCTCGAACTCGGGCTCCGAGACGGCGACCGATTCGGCCTCGGCGATGGCGTCCAGGAGGAGCCGGGAGTGGACCCGGCGTTCGCCGAGCGGGGTCATCTCCTCGGCCAGGCGGTCCCAGTCGAGGCCGGCCTTGTTGGGGTCGACCCCCTGGCGGGCCATGGACTCGGCGTAGTCGCGCACCAGGTGCTCGACCTCCTGGCGGACGACCCCGGCCGGCAGCTCCATGGGATGCCGCTCGCGGAGCTGATCCAGGAGGACTTTGTGCCGCTGCTCGCGGCGGTCGTTCTCCTTGCCGCTCCGCAGCCGGCCGACGACGGCCTCCCGGAGCTCGTCGAAGCTCTTGAACTCGGGGTTGACCTTGGCCGCGAAGGCGTCGTCGAGAGGGGCCAGGTCACGCTCCTTGACCGCCTGCACCTTGACCCTGAAGCGGTGCTCGTGGGAGTGCGCTCTTTCGGGGTCGGCGGGGTCGGCGGGGTCGCCATGCTGGACCTGGTGGTTGAAGGTCGTCTCCTGGCCGGCGGAGAGGCCGGTCAGGGCGAGCGACAGCTCCTCCGGGGCCCGCTTGTCGCCGACCTCGATCTCGAGCGGCTGGGCCGGCCCTTCGCTCCCGTCGTCGCGGGTCTCGAAGAGCTCCGCCGCCACCAGGTCACCCTGCGCAGCGGGGCGCTCGACGGTCACCCACTCGGAGACCTGCTTGCGGAGGTCCTCCAGGGTGTCGTCGATGTCCATGGTGCCGGGGTCGACCGGCGGGTCGGGGAGGTCGAAGTCGGTGATGTTCTTGAGTTGGATCTGCGGCCGGGCCTCGACCGTGGCGGTGAAGGTCAGGGGGGAACCCGGGGTCAGGTCCGCGACCTCCTCGACCTCGGGCGGCAGGAGAGGGTCGATGGCGCTCTCGGCCTGCGCCTTCTGCCAGTACTTGGGGAGCAGGCGCTCGACGACCTCCTGATCGATGTCCTTCTGGAAGCGCCGCCGCACCAGCTCCTGCGGCACCTTGCCCTTGCGGAAACCGGGGATCTTCGCGCGCTGCCCGTACTCGCGGGTGACGCGCTGCATCTCGGCCTCCACCTCGGGCGCCGGCACCTCCACCTTCAGCTGCTTCTTGCAAGGACCCACGTCCTCGATGGATACGACCACGCTCATCGGCTTTTCATCCTAGCTTTTTTCTCGGCTCGTTGGTGCGAAAGGGGGGACTCGAACCCCCAACCCGATCGCTCGGGACTAGATCCTAAGTCTAGCGCGTATACCAATTCCGCCACTTTCGCGAGACCCGGCGTGAACCTGGAGAAGGGGTTGTCGGAAGAAAATGGTGAGCCGCCAGGGAATCGAACCCCGAACCCGCAGATTAAGAGTCTGCTGCTCTGCCAGTTGAGCTAGCGGCCCGTTGCAACCGAATCATACCCGAGGGGCGGAACGGAGGACAAGAGGCAGTCTCCCGCCCGTCGGATCTCACCCCTTCAACCCCGACCACCCTGCACGAAGTGGACCACTTCCAGCCGATCGCCCGGGCGGAGCGGCCGCGCGCCGTACTCGCCGCGCGGCAGGATGTCGCCGTTCAATTCGACGGCGACGGTCCGCGGGTGCCGCCCCAACCCGGACAGCAGGTCGAGGACCGTCGCTCCCGGAGCGACGCTCTGCGGCTCTCCGTTGACGACGATCGGCAGGGCGTTCTCGCGTGTCTCCAACCCCGGCATGGCGGGTATGGTAACGCAGGGCGGGGCCCGGGCATTCCGGGGGGGCGGATTCCACCGCTCCCGGCACCTTGTCTAGTATGACCGGGCTGTTTTGAGCCCGAAAGGAGAATGCGCAGATGGAGAAGAAGTCTGTCCGGAAGCTGACGCTCAGCCGTGAGACGCTGCGGGCCCTGGCGCCCGAGGCCCTCGCCGAAGCCCTCGGGGGCACGAACCATACCCTGGGCCAGTACTGCAACAGCAGCGCCTGCTTCACTCCGACCAACGCCGACCGCGCCTGCTGATCCCCTCCGCTCCCCCTCTCCCGGTGTCCCGGGAGAGGGGGGCATCCAGGCCCCGCCCTTTCACCCGCCGCGACTTACAAGAGCTGCTTGAGCTCGGCCCGGCCGATCGCCGCCACCGCGGTGATGATGAGGGCCGCGGTGCCGCGGGTGAGCTGGGGGACGTCGAAGAGGAGCTGCAGGGTGCCTTCGTCGTCCGTGCGGCCGGCGGCGAGCATGCGGGGCTCGGAGACGGTCGAGATCATCTTGATCGAGACCTGCGCCCCCGAGATCGGCAGGCCGCTCTTGCTCGAGCTGGCGCGCAGGGCGACCGCGGCGGGCTGGCCGAGGATGAGCTGGGGCTCGCCCTCCAGCATGAGGAGGAGCTGATCCTGGTCGGCCTCGCTCGTCAGGTACTCGAGGATCACCTGGTCCAGACTGCGCTCGGCGACCTTCGCCGCCGCCAGGAGCGAGCCCTGGGGCCGCGCCGCGGCCGGCGGCGGCGGAGCAACCGGGGCCGGCGGTGGCGGAAGGGCCGGCGCCACGGAGGGAATGGGCGACATCGGCGACATCGGCGGCAACGGCGGCAGCGGCGGCAGGGACGGCGCCAGGGTCGCCTGGGGATCGGCCGGCGCGACGGTGGCGGCGGGGGCCGGGGCGGGGGCGACGGGAGCCGGGGGCGTCACCAGCGAGGGGTGAGCGCCGGTCGAGCGGCCGGTCTGGCGCGCCGCGTTGAGCGACAGGAGCTTCTCGTCGAACTTGCCGTGCCTTATGGCGGCGATCATCGTCCGGTGCTGGTGGTCCATCAGGGCGATGACCGCCTTGTCGTCCTTGCCCTGGGCCACGAGCTCGGCGTAGCTCGCCCGCTTGCTCGCGAGGACCTGCCCCCCGACGTAGACGAGGCTCTCGATCGAGGGGTTGGCGGCCCCCTTGTCTTCCGTCTGGACGTGGAAGACCACGTCGTTATGGCGGACATCGGTGTTGTAGCCGGTGATCATGCGAGCGCGACTATTCTAGGAGAGTTTACCCTCCGCGGCGCGCACCTCGGCTACAATCGTCCGTGGACGGCCCTCCGAGCCTGTCCCATCCTCCCCGGGAATCCGGCGGAGGGGCAGGCCGTTAGGGTGGCTGGGGAAACCCGGTCGCCTCCCGTGCTTGGAAAGGTGGGCCGAGGCGGTGCCTCGCGGCGCCGCGCTCGGCTGTCTTACAAGCCGGGCGGGCCGCGAGGAACACCATGAGCCGCCTCTATACCATCGGAAGCACGCCGGGCGCGATCGCCCGCCCCCCTCTCCCCTCGCTCCCGAGCCACGATCCGCGCGCGGAGAGCCGGACCCGTCTGATCGACGCCTTCGGCCGGCGCCTGACCTACCTCCGGGTCTCGGTCACCGACCGCTGCAACCTGCGCTGCACCTACTGCCTGCCGGAGGACGCCGAGTTCCCCTGGGGCGACCGCGACTTCCTCTCCGTGGACGAGATCGAGGCCATGGTCGGCGCCCTCGCGCGGCTGGGGATCGAGCGGGTGCGGCTGACCGGCGGCGAGCCGCTGGTCCGGAAGGACATCCTGGAGATTGCCCGCCGGGTGAAGGCCCTCCCCGGGGTGCGCGACCTCGCCCTCTCGACCAACGGCACCGAGCTCGCGCGCCTGGCGCCGGCCTTGAAGGAGGCCGGGGTCGACCGGGTGAACATCAGCCTCGACACCCTGGACCCCGAGCGCTTCCGGGAGATCACCCGCCGCGGCGACCTCTCCCGGGTCTGGGAGGGGGTGGAGGCGGCGCTCGACGCCGGCCTCGACCCGGTCAAGCTGAACGCCGTCCTCATCGGCGAGGAGAGCCTGGCGGACGCCGACCGGCTCGTCGCCCTGACCCTCACGCAGCCGCTCGCCGTCCGCTTCATCGAGATGATGCCCACCGCCTCCAACCACCACCCGGGGGCCGGTCGGGTCCCCACCTGCGACGAGGTCCGGCGGCGGGTGGAGGCGCGCTATGGGGAGCTCGAGCCGGCTACCCCTGAGTTCCGCACCGGCCCGGCCAAGTCCTTCCGCATCCCCGGCGCGGCGGGCACGGTGGGCTTCATCACCCCTCTCTCCCACACCTTCTGCGCCGAGTGCAACCGCCTGCGCCTCTCCGCCCGCGGCGAGCTCCGGCTCTGCCTCTTCGCCGAGCGCAACTACCCCCTCCGCCCCTGCCTCGCCGCCCCCGCCCCCGAGGCCGCCCTGGAGGCGGAGATCCTAAGGGTCTTAAAGGAGAAGCCGGCCGAGCACATGCTGGCCCAGGGGGATTACGGCAACCTGGTGAGCTTCATGGAGATCGGCGGGTAGGGGATCGATACCTCGTGTTGCGTCCTCACCTCCGTCCGCGCCCCTTGCGGCCCGCCCCTTTGTGTTCGTACCTGAGCCCGTAGTGTCTCAAAGCGGCCCTGAAGGGGCTCCAACCCGGCCTCCAGCGTTCCTACGGACACCCCTTCGTGTTCCAACTGGCATCCCTTGTGTTCCAATACCGTCTCCAGCGTCTCCAGCTGGACTTCCAGCGTCTCCAGCTGGAGTTTCAGCGTCTCAAGTTGGACTTCTTGTGTTCCCACTCGGACTTCCCAGCGTTCCAAGTCGACTTCCAGCGTCCCATCCCGGACTTCTAGCGTTCCAACTTGGATTTCCAGTGTTTCCACTTCGACTTCCAGCGTTTCAAACGAGCTCCGGGAACACTCCAGGTCCCATTGGAGACGGTCCAATCGTCATTGGGAACGCTGGCGGCGTTCCTGGACACACTGGAGAGGGATCTTGAAACACTACGGAGCCTTCTGTAGACGCTACGGCCGGTCGTAGAGACGCTGGGGAAGAGTCCAGAGAGGTTTCGGGCCGGCGTGGAAACGCTGGAGAGAGTCGTGGAGACGCTGCGGAGGTGCCCGGAGACTCCGGAAGAGCGGACGGAAACGCTGGCGTTCCCATTGGAAGCTTCGCGGTCGGGTGTCGAAACGCTTCGGGAGGATGCGGAGCCCCGACCGCCAGGGACAGCACAACGTTAGCGCCTATCGGGCCGGGGCGATAGGTGTTCTTCGTCGTTATCGGGAGAGGCTACCCACTTCCCGTCCTGAGCCTCATCCTGCCTCTCATTTGAGACGCTGAGCACTGGCGCTAGCATTTTGCATCTGCTAGCATTTCGACATGCCAGCCGTCCAGATTCGCGACGTTGCCCCCGAGATCCTCGCCGCTCTCAAGAGGCGAGCCGCCCGGCACGAGCGGTCCTTGGAGGGGGAGCTCCGGACCATCCTCGCGGCGATCGCCCGCGAGGAGCCACCAACTACCCCCCTTCCCCCCATCGAGCTGAACCTCTCGCAGGCTTCGCCTCCCACCACCTGGCGGCGCGAGGAAATCTACGGCGACGATGGACGATAGAGCCGTCCTCGTCGATACCAACGTCCTGCTCTCTGCGACGGCGCCTCACCGGCCCCTCCATCGCGCCGCCCTGGCAGTGCTCAACGACTGGCCGAACCAAGGGATTGTCCTGGCGACGAGCGTTCAGATCCTGCGCGAGTACCTGGCTGTCGCCACGCGCCCGGTCGATGTGAACGGCTTGGGGCTGGGCTGCGCCGAAGCCCTTGCCAACGTCGCGGCCTTCCGCGGCCGGACGAGACTGCTCGCGGACGGCGAGCCGGTCTGGGATCGCCTGCAGGCCCTGGTCGGGACCCATGGCTGCAAGGGCAAGCAGATCCATGACGCGAACCTCGTCGCCTCGGCCCTCTCCTCGGGATTGACGAGGTTGGTCACGGCCAACATCGGAGATTTCAGCCGCTTCGCCGCCGAGATCGAAGTCATCGATCTGGCTGAGGTCTGACCCGGTCTCCTCCGGTGCCAAGAACACGATGGCGCGGGACCTGCTGAGCGACCTCTGGCGTTCCGGGGAGGGAGTCCTCAGCATCCAGCAGGGGCCGCAGGTCGCCGGGTGGCTCGACCGGTACGAGCCGCGGTGGGCCGAGGGGCTCGAAATGTATTTCCGGTGACCTGAAATGAATTTCGGGTCGCTTGTTTTAGAACTCGCTGTGCTCGAATTGATTTCGAGGCACTCGGAGGCAATTTCGAGACCTCTCAAGAGCCTTCTCTTCTGCCGCTTTGACACCCCGGAGGAGGGGCCTATGCGGGCATGTATCGGGATAGACGAGGAGACGTGGAACTGCTATACTTCCTACATTGATGGGTAGTTTGCGCTGAAAAAATGAAAAATAAGGCGTCCTCCTCCGCAAGGGGAGACGCGGCAAGGTTCTTGGTCGAATTGCTGTTCGATAGCCGCCGACTAACCGACGGCCAATTGCGCAAAGGGGGAAATCTTGCGTAAACAAACCCGCGCGAACAAGAAGCTGCTCCTCTCGAAGGAGACCCTCCGCCAGATGCTCTCGGGCGAGCTGCAGCAGGTAGCGGGCGGCGTCAGCTGTGGCGCCGAATCGGCATGTGACTGTTCGAGTTACACTGGTAGTGGCAGCGCCACCTGCACCAACCAGGGCACTCTGTACTGCTCCCGCGTCCAGTACTGAGTCAGGGACTGATGGACTTGGCAGCGCCGCCGGGGGCTCGGCAGAGGACGGGCGATCCCGGCGGCGTTGCTCGTTCGCTCCCCTCGGTGCACGAGATCTTCGGCGTTTACCTGGAAGACTATCTCGCCGCCGCCCGTCGTCGGTCCTGGGCAGATCTGCCTCGCGGGCAGCAGGGTCTTTACGGGAGCCTCGCTTTCGGTGCGGCGGGGATCGCCTACGCTCACTGGTATGCCGGCTATCTCACCGGCAACGAGCCTCTGCTCGACGAGGCCGACCGTTGGATACGCGGGGCCCTCGCGGGACAGCGCAACCGCCTCGCCTTTCTCGGACCGGCGGCGCCTCCCGGAGCCCGGATGCCTGCGGGCGCCTATCTCTATGGCTTGGGCGGCGTCCATTTCGTCCATGCCCTGATCGCGCGGGCGCGGGAGGACCGGCGGGCCGAGAGGCGCGCGCTCCGGCGCTTCGCCGAGCTGAGCCGAGCCAGCATCGAGGGCCCGGCGGATCTCTACGTGGGGAGCGCCGGGGGCCTGGCCGCCACGGCAATCCTGCTGCAGCACCTGGAAGCAGAACCGCTGCTCGATCTCGGCTCGGCGCTCGCCGGGCATCTCGTGCGACACGCCCTACCGGACTTGCAGGGTGGCACGCGCTGGCACGGGCTCCACGGGCTCGGGCTGGCGCACGGCACGGCGGGAGCCATGCTCGCGCTCCTCCTCTGGTCCGCCGCCGCCGGCTCTCCCCTGCCGCCATGGTTCGCCCCCTCTCTCGCCGCCTTCCTCGACACTGCGCTCTACTCTCCGGAGCGATTCACCCGGCTCGCGCAGCACCGCTCGCACCTCTGCAGCGGCGTGATGGGGCCGGTATTCCTGGCCGTACGGGCAGCCCAGGTCTTGCGAGAGCCTTCCTTGCTGGCGTCGGCCCGCGAGATTGCCGCTCTGACCTTGGCGCATCTGCCCAGCGGGGCCGACCTGTGCTGCGGCCGCGCGGGCTGTGCCTTCGTTCTCTTGGCGCTGGCAGACCAGGACCCGCACGGCCCCTGGCGCAACCTGGCCCAGGAGCTGGCGCTCTCTACCTTGCTTTGCGAGCGCGCAGAATGGCCTTTTACCGGGCTCTACGCAGGAGAGGCCGCGATCCCATGCCTGGCCCTCAATATCAGGCTAGGCATCGATAGCGGTCCTCCCTGCCTGGATTTCATCGCACCGCGTCTAGCCGGCAGCGAGTAGGACGGCCCTTCGGGCCCGAGGGGTCGTAGAGGCGGGGGCCGCCCCGGAATTCCCCCCTCCCCTCTCCCGGTTCCTGGGGAGAGGTGGACGCTCCCGGGACCGCCGTGCCAGAATAGCCCGCGCAAGTCCTCCGGGGCGCCGCGTCACCTGCCCCGTTTTCATCCCGCAAACCCCTCTCTTCGATTCGAGGAGGAGTAAAACGATGGCCCAGATTGCCGAAGAGGTCGCCCAGCGCACCCTGATTCACTACGAAGTCAAGGATGGAGTCGGCTACATCACCCTGGACGATCCACCCGCCAACACCTACACCCACGAGATGATGCGCCAGCTGGACCTCGCCATCCTGGAGGCCCGCTTCGACAAGAACGTCTATGTCATCGTCCTTGCCGGCAAGGGGGAGAAGTTCTTCTGCGCCGGGGCCAACATCAACATGTTGAAGACGGCCGACCCGCACTTCAAGTACTACTTCTGCCTGCACGCCAACGAGACGCTCAACCGCCTGGAGCAGACCCCCAAGCTGGTCATCGCGGCGCTCGAGGGGCACACCGTGGGCGGCGGCCTCGAGATCGCCATGGCGGCGGACCTCCTGATCGCCAAGCGCAATTCCGGCAAGGTCGGCCTGCCCGAGGTCAACCTGGGCGTTCTCCCCGGCACCGGCGGCACCCAGCGCCTGGCCCGCCGGGTGGGCAAGAACCTGGCGATCGACTTGATGGTCACCGGCCGGCTCATCTCCTTCGAGGAGGCCGAGAAGATCGGCATCGTCAACCAGATCCTGGACGGCGACGACTTCATGGGCCAGATCCACGAGTATGCCAAGCAGTTCTGCCCGCCCAACCGGGCGTCCAAGGCCGTGGGCCGGATCAAGCGCGCCGTCCAGTCCGGCGCCGAGGTGCCGTTCGAGAGCGGGCTCGCCATCGAGCGCGAGTTGCAGCAGCAACTCTTCGAGAGCTCAGACGCCAAGGAGGGGCTCGACGCCTACATCGGCAAGCGGACTCCGCAGTTCAAGGGGGTGTGACGTGGCGACCGCGGTGAGCACCGAGAAGGCACCGAGCCAAGCGAAGGTCCCGCCCGCCAAGCTGTGGATCGGCGGGCAGTGGGCGGAACCCGAGGGCGGCAAGACGTTCACGACCTCGAACCCGGCGACCGAGGAGGCGATCGGCGAGGTCGGCTCCGCCAGCGCCGGGGACGTCGACCGCGCCGTAGACGCGGCCAAGAAGGCCCTCGAAGGCGACTGGGGGCGCAAGTACTCGGCCCGCGAGCGCGGCCGGATGCTGTGGAAGATCGCCGACGCCCTGGAGGCCCGGATCGACGAGTTCGCGCTCCTCGAGACCCTCGACAACGGCAAGCCGATCTTCGAGTCGCGCTACGTCGACATCCCGGCGGCGATCGACGCTCTGCGCTACTTCGCGGGCTGGGCGGACAAGGTGACCGGCGAGACGCTCCCGGTCTCGGGGCCGTTCGTCCTCGCCTACACCCTCCGCGAGCCGGTGGGGGTGGTCGCCGCCATCACCCCGTGGAACTTCCCGATCATCCAGGCCTTGTGGAAGATCGCCCCGGCGCTCGCCTGCGGCAACACGGTCATCCACAAGCCGGCCTCGAACACCCCGCTCACCGCGCTCAAGTTCGCCGAGCTGGCGAGCGAGGCCGGGCTGCCGCCGGGGGCCTTAAACGTCCTCCCCGGCCGCGGCGCCGAGGTGGGGAACGCGCTCGTCGCGCACAAGGACGTCGCCAAGATCACCTTCACCGGCTCGACCGAGGTGGGGAAGGACATCATGCGCGGGGCGGCGGAGACCGTGAAGCGTCTGACCCTGGAGCTGGGCGGCAAGTCGCCCAACATCGTCTTCGCCGACGCGGATCTGGACGCGGCGGTCAAGGGGGCCTATACCGGGATCTTCTACGGCAAGGGCGAGGTCTGCGCCGCCGGCTCGCGGCTCTTCGTCGAGCGCTCGGTGCACGACGCTCTCGTCGAGAAGCTGGTCGAGCGGACCAAGAAGCTTAGCCCCGGCGATCCGCTCGATCCCAAGACCCGGCTCGGGGCCCTCGTCTCCCGCCAGCAGCGGGAGTCGGTCCTGTCGTACGTCGAGGCCGGGCGGAGCGAGGGGGCGGAGGTGGTGGCGGGCGGCGAGGCGGCGACGGTCGGCGGCAAGGGCTTCTTCATGCAGCCGACGATCCTCGACGCCTGCCGCAACGACATGAAGGTCGCCCAGGAGGAGATCTTCGGGCCGGTCCTGGTCGTCATTCCGTTCGACGATGTGAAGGAGGCGGTGAAGCTCGCCAACGACTCGATCTTCGGCCTCGCGGCCGGGGTCTGGACGCGCGACATCGGCAAGGCGCACCAGGTGGCCCGCGACCTCCAGGCGGGGACGGTGTGGATCAACCAGTACAACTGGTACGACTCCGGCGCCCCCTTCGGCGGCTACAAGCAGAGCGGTTTCGGACGGGAGCTGGGCAAGCAGGCGCTCGAGTACTACACCGAGTCGAAGACGGTTTTCGTGGGGAAGTAGGGAGGGGCGAGCGGAATAGAGATGGCCTCCAAAGACGACATCGTCCTCGCCGCGCCGGTCCGCACGCCGATCGGCAAATTCGGCGGGGTTCTCGCCTCCCTCTCCGCCGCCGACCTGGGGACTTCGGCGGCGGCGGCGGCGCTCTCCCTGGCGCACCTCGACCCGGCCCGGGTCGACCAGGTGATCTTCGGCCATGCCCGCCAGGCCGGCGGCGGCCCCAACACGGCGCGCCAGATCGCCTTCCGGGCCGGGGTCCCCGTCGACCGCCCGGCCTACACCGTCAACCAGGCCTGCGGCTCCGGCCTCCAGGCCGTGCTCTCCGCCGCCCGCACGATCTTGAACGGCGAGGCCCGGGTGGTGCTCGCCGGCGGCACCGAGAGCATGTCGAACACCCCCTACCTCCTCCCCCGCGCCCGCTGGGGCTACCGGCTGGGGAACGCCGAGATCGTCGACGGCATGTACAAGGACGGCTTCAACGACCCCCTCTCCGGCCTCGTCATGGGCGAGACCGCCGAGGAGCTGGCGGCCGAGGCGGGAATCGACCGCGCCGCGGCCGACGCCTGGGCTCTCGGCAGCCAGCAGCGCTGCGAGCGCTCGCAGGCCGCCGGCCGCTTCGCCGCCGAGATCGTGCCGGTTACGGTCGCCGGGAAGAAAGGCGACACCGTGGTGACTACCGACGAGCACCCCCGCGCCGGGACGACGATCGAGTCGCTCGGCAAGCTCGCCCCGGTCTTCCGCGAGGGCGGCACGGTCACCGCCGGCAACGCCTCGGGGATCACCGACGGCGCCGCGGCTCTAGTCGTCGCCTCGCGCGAGGCCGCCCTGGAGCTCGGGCTCGCCGTCGTCGCCCGGCTCGTTGGCTGGCAGGTGGTGGGGGTCGAGCCGCGGATCATGGGGATCGGCCCGGTGCCCGCCGTGCAGAAGCTCCTCGCCAAGGCCGGCTGGACTGGCCAGGCGATCGACGACGTCGAGCTGAACGAGGCCTTCGCCAGCCAGGTGCTGGCGTGTCTCAAGGGCCTGCCCGACCTCGACCCGGAGCGGGTCAACCGCGACGGCGGCGCTATCGCCCTCGGCCACCCGATCGGGGCGACCGGGGCGCGCATCCTGGTCACCCTCCTCCACGGCCTCGCCGCCCGCGGTGGGCAGCGCGGCATCGCCACCCTCTGCGTCTCGGGCGGGATGGGCTTGGCGGCCCTGGTCGAGATGGAAGGCAGGGCGGCCGCATGAGCCCTGCGAGAGACGCGGGCCGGATCCTTGTCGCCGCCGGTTTCGACGAGAAGGCGGCGCCCTACGTCGAGGCGCTCCTGGCGGTGGGCGTGCCGGCGGAGCGGATCGTCGTCCTCACCCCGGGGATGCGGCCGGGGGTCCCGGCCGAGATCGTCGCCGGGGCGGCCGGGCTGGTCCTCTCCGGCGGCGCCGACATCGCCCCCGAGCGCTACGGGGAGGCCCCGCGGCCCCATGCCCGCCTGGAGGTCTACCCCGAGCGCGACGCCATGGAGTGGGAGCTTCTGGCGGCGGCAGAGGAGCGGCGGCTTCCGGTCTGGGGGGTCTGCCGCGGGCTCCAGGTGGTCAACGTCTTCCTGGGCGGCACGCTCTGGCAGGACATCCCCACCCAGCTCCCGGGGCCGGTGCCGCACGAGGTCGCCACCACCCCCGACACCCTGGCCCACACCGTGCACCCGGCCGCTCCCGACACCGCCCTGGCCGAGCGGCTCTCCCGCGAGACGCCGGTCGTCAACAGCCGCCACCACCAGGCGGTCAAGGATCTCGCCCCCGGTCTCTCCACCGCGGCCCTGTCGCCGGACGGCCTGGTCGAGGCGTTCGAGCTGGCGGACGGCCGCGAGAGGGGCTGGTGGGTGCGGGCGGTGCAGTGGCACCCCGAGAACCTGGTCGCCATGGCGCTCCACCGCGCCCTGTGGGCGGACTTCGTACGCGCCACCGAGGAGGCGGCATGAGCGACACCGTCCTCCTCGAACGGACCGGCCGGACCGCCACCCTCACCTTGAACCGGCCGCCACTCCACATCCTCGACCTCGCCACCCTCGCTCGGCTCAATGAGTTGATCGGCCGGCTCGCGGTGGACCCCGACCTCCAGGTGGTCGTGCTCCGCGGGGCGGGCGAGCGCGCCTTCTCGGCCGGCGTCTCGGTCCAGGACCACACCCCCGACAAGGTGCGGGAGATGCTCGACGGCCTGCACGGCGCAATCCGCGGCCTGCGCGACCTCCCGGCGGTCGCCGTCGCCGCGGTCCAGGGTCACTGCCTCGGGGGTGGGATGGAGCTCGCCCTCGGCTGCGACCTGGTCCTGGCCACGGACGACGCCCGCTTCGGCCAGCCCGAGATCGAGCTCGGCTGCTATCCGCCGGCCGCCGCGGCGCTCTACCCGCGTCTCCTCGGCACCGCGCGCACCCTGGAGCTGCTCCTCTCCGGCCGCACTCTCTCCTGCGAAGAAGCCGAGCGGCTGGGGCTCGTCACCTGGCGGGTCGAGGCCGGCGGACTCGACCTCGGGATCGCCCGGGTGCTCGCCGACCTGACCGCCAAGAGTGCCGCCGTCACCCGCCTCACCAAGCGGGCGGTCTCCGCCGGCCGCGACCTGCCCTTCGATGCCGCCATCGAGGAGACCGAGCAGATCTACCTGCAGGATCTCTGCGCCACCGCCGACATGGAGGAGGGCCTGACGGCCTTCCTCGAAAAGCGCAAGCCGGTCTGGCAGCACCGCTAACGTTTCACCTCTAAGGAGAGCGCGATGTCCGACACCATCCTGGTGGAGAGGGAGGGCCGGGTGGCCATCCTCACCGTCAACCGTCCCGACAAGCTCAATGCCCTGAACGACCAGGTGCGGATCGACCTCCTCGCCGCCCTGGAGGCGATCGAGCACGACGCCGGCATCGGGGTCGTCGTGATCACCGGCTCCGGCGAGAAGTCGTTCATCGCCGGCGCCGACATCTCCGAGTTCGCCGGCCGTTCGCCCTTCGACCAGCGCGAGGC
>JAXDLD010000108.1:0-20359 GCA_034666805.1 Acidobacteriota bacterium | reverse complement strand
ATGCCGACGCAACTCCGAGATGACGTTCGTGTCGAGGAGGTACACGGCCGCTCACTCGAAGGCCGCGGGCGGCCGTCGGCGCCAGCCCCGGCGCGAAGGCAGGGGAATCTCGGCTCGCGGCGACTCGGCGAGCAACAGGTCTTTAAGCCGGGGCCGTGCCGCTTGCTCCAGTTGTCGCCACGTCTCAACCGGCACTAACACGGCGGCCTCTACGCCTCTGCGAGTGACGATCTGCGGGCCTTCTGTGAGGCTCGCCTCCAGGAGCTCGCTGAAGCGCGCCTTGGCGTCTTGGACGGGCCAACTTCTCGCAGTTCTTTTCGGAGCCATGTCGCCCTCCGTGGGGGATACCTGATCGAGACTAGTCATCTGCCTAGTCAGCTCAATGCTAGCATGGGTACAAACAAAACGGCCCCGGCATCGCTGCCGGGGCCGCCGAATCGGAGAAATAAGCCGGCGAGGACGCCGGCGCTCCCAGGTATCGCGCTACGGCGCGAAGGCCGTGTTGTCGAGCCCGCCGCAGAGCTTCCCCGGCGTGCTCTGGTAGGTCTTGACGCTGCCGTTCGCCGTGTCGGTCACCTGGATCGTGTAGCTCAGATCCGAGAGCGCGCCGTAGAAGAAGACGACGCGGTCGGTGAACGGGATCACCTTGGTCATCAGCTCGACGTTCGAGCGGTCGGTGAAGAAGAAGGTCCCGACGAAGTTCGACAGCGCGTTGGCGCCGCCCTGGCCGGAGGAGCCGTCCCCCGGGTTGCTCCAGTTGACCCGCACCGCGAAGCGCCCGTTCAAGAGGCAGAGGGTCTGCCCGTCCGGCCGGCAGGAGCCGGAGGCCTTGCCGACGACGCCCTGCGCCGCGAGCTCGGCCGAGGTCAGCTCCACGCTCGAATCGGCGCTCGCGCCGGCCGTCGAGCCGGCGAAGCTCTGGTCGATGCCGCCGCAGTCCCCCGTCGTGTTCGAGTAGGTCTTGGCCGCGCCGGTCTGGGTGTCGGTCACCGTCATGGTGAAGTGCAGGTTGGTGAGCTCGCCGTAGAAGACCTTGATCGCGCTGCCGAAGTCGAGAACCTTGATCAGCAGCTCCAGGTTCGCCGGATCGCCGAAGGAGAAGTAGCCGGTGACGTCGGTCGCCGGGACCGCCCGGCCGGTGCCGGTCGAGCCGTCGAACTGGTTCTGCCAGGCGAGTTGCACGGCGAAGCGGCCGCCCAGGAGGCAGAGGGTGTCCGCGCTCGCCCGGCAGCGGCCGGTGGGCCGCGGCGACGGCCCGAGGGAGCCCGGCGCGTAGAGGGTGCGGATCGCCGTCAGGTCGTCGCTGTTGAAGCGGGCGCCGCGGCCGTCGTCGTGGATGAAGGCGAACATCAGGGCGTCGTGCAGGACCTGGTCGGGCTCGCTCCGCGACTCGCTCGAATGGCCGAGGCCCAGGGTATGCCCGAGCTCGTGGGCGTACAGCTCTTCGGCCGCCTTCTCCGGCGCCCGGCTGCGCTGGAAGAAGCATTCCAGGCCGTCGTTGAGGACGATGTCGCCGCCCTGGATGACGTCGTAGGTCTGGCCGTTGAAGCGGCCGGTGTTGTTGGAGTTGAACCAGGGGCCGCCGACCGCCAGGGTGCCGCCCTGGCTGCAGTCGAAGGTGCCCGAGATCTCGCTGTTGGGATCGCCGAAGAGGATGGCGTTGACGCTGTCGAATCTCTTCAACCCTCCCGAGGCCGAGGTCTTGCCGCCGTAGAGGTAGCGGATCGGCGTGCCGGTGTTGTTGGTCCAGGCGGCGAGCGCGGCCTGGAACTCCGGGAAGCCGCCGTCGGACAGACCGCCCTGGCCGGCCGAGTTGGCGAAGAAAGTGACGCTGCCGCCGGTGTCGAAGTTGAACCAGCGCAGGCCGTTGCCGTTGTTGCTGTCGGTAAAGAAGGTGAACTTCTCGTGCAGGCTCTTGAGCTGGGCCGCCGGGAGCTGGACGAAGTAATCGGCCGGCCGCGCCGTGCCGTTCACCCGGTCGGCGAGCCACTCGGCGAAACGCCCGGCGTCGCGCGGCGCGTCCGCCGAGCGCCCGGTCGCCAGCCGGCCGTCCGGCAGCACCTTGACCTCGGAGGCCTGCGAGAGGTCGCGGAGCGCGATCCGCCGGCCACCCTCCGTCACTTCATGGAAGGCGCCGAGCATCAGGTGGAGCACGCCGTAGGAGCCGTCCGAGCGCTCCTTCAAAAAGAGCAGGGCGCGGTCGCCCTCGTGAAAGACCGGAGCGCCCCAGATCTTGAGGCTCATGCCGTCGGGGCGCGGGCCGCCCAGGACCCGCACGACGATCGAGCTGCCCGCCGTGTAGCCCTTGATCAGGCGTTCGATCTCCACCTGGTAGTCGGTGTTGGGCCCGCTCTTGGCCGGCGCGGCCTCGACGGAGGCGACGCGGACCTCGGCGATCACCGAGGCCTGGCGGACCAGGTTCTCGTCCGAGACGGCGACATAGGAGGTGGCCGCGGCCGGGGCGACGGCGGCGAGGAGCAGCAGTGCGAGGAGCGGAAGCGCTCGCCGGACGAAGAAGAGAGAGTTGGGCATGAATCGTTCCTCGATAAAAGCCAGAAAGGGCTTATGCCATTATAACAAAAGGGATGGGTCGGAGGCGAGGGCCGCGGCATCGGCGAGAGCCGCGGCGCCGACCGCGCCGCAGAAGGCGCCGTCGGGCAGGAGCCAGGCGTCGGCGCCCCCCACCCCGGCCGCCAGGCGGAGGATCTCCCCGAGGAAGGGGCTGGCCGAGACGGCGCTGCCGCCGACGACCAGGGTGTCGATCCCCCGGGCCCGCGCCAGGGCCGCGCAGGAGAGGCCGACGTTCTCACCGAGAAGGCCGACCAGGGCCCGGGCGAGGTCGGCGGGGTCCCGGGAGGCGACCTTGGCGAAGCTCGCCGCGGTCAAGCTCGGGTCGAGGGCGATGCCGCCCTCGGGGTAGACGTCGCCGATCGTCAGGTCGACCCGGCCGCGGTCGCCCCGCTCGGCCAGGGCGGCAACCTCGGCGAAGGAGTCGGTGTGGCAGAGCAGCCGGGCGAGCCCGAGGAGCGTCCCGCCGCCCAGGGTCAGGCCGGAGATCCGCGTCGCCGCCGCCCCGTCGACCTCCAGGATCGAGGTCCCCGTGCCCAGGCTCACCAGAAGGTAGCGCTCGGGGAGGGTCCACCCCGCCCGGGCGGCGAGGAGCGGCGCGCCGCGCGCCCAGGCCGCGAACTCGGAGACCCGCAGGGCGGCGGCGCCCCCGCCGTCACCCTCGGCAAGCGCCCCCGCGATCCGGGCCGCGCCGCCGCCGGTGACCTGGACCTGGGCGGGGCGCCAGCCGGCGAGCCGGTCACGGACGGCCGCGAGGTCGCCGGAGACGACCGCCTCCATCTCCAGCTCCCCGCCCAGCCGGGCGAGCTTCCAGAGGGTGGCGCCGGCGTCGATCCCCACCCGCCCGCTATCGCTCCCGTCACTCATGCGTCCGTCGATTTTACGTCAGCTGCGGTATGCTTCGCCGTCACCAGGTAAAAGAGGAGCGTGTGGATGAGTGGAACCCTCAAAACGGAAACCCAGATCGAGAAGATGCGCCAGGCGGGCCTGCTCGTCTGGGAGGCGCACCAGGAGGCGGCGAAGCTGATCGCGCCGGGGGTGACGACCCGGGAGATCGACGCGGTGGTCGAGAAGACCATCGTCGGCAACGGCGGCATCCCCCTCTTCAAGGGCGTGCCCGGCCGGGTCCCCTTCCCCGCCGCCACCTGCATCTCGATCGGCGCCGAAGTGGTCCACGGCATCCCCGGCCCGCGCAAGCTCGCCGAGGGGGAGGTCGTCAGCATCGACATCGGCGTCCGGTTGGACGGCTGGTGCGGCGACGCGGCCACCACCTACCCCGTGGGCGCCGTCGCTCCCGCGCTCGCCAAGCTCCTGGAGATCAACGAGGGGGCCCTCCGGCTCGCTATCCGCGAGATGCGGCCGAAGATCCGCTGGAGCCAGGTGGCGCGGTCGATGGAGCGCTACGTGGTCAAGGCCGGCTTCCACGTCGTCGAGGAGCTCTTGGGGCACGGCATCGGCACCGAGCTGTGGGAGAAGCCGCAGGTCCCCAACCTCCCCTCCGGCAAGACGAGCGACTTCAAGCTCCGTCCCGGCATGGTCCTGGCCGTCGAGCCGATGATCGCCATCGGCACCCCGGACGTCAAGATCATGCCCGACCACTGGACCTACGAAACCGTGGACGGCAGCGCCGCCGCCCACTTCGAGCACACCATCGCCATCACGGAAAACGGCATCCGGATCCTCACCGCGGGGCCCGACGGCACCGGCTGGGGGATCTGAAGCCAGCGGCGTCCTCCTTGGAAGACGACGACCCCACTCTCCACGAAGGCGGCGCGCACCGCCTGCCTCCCGCCGTCCCGGTCGTGCTCGCCGGGCGCACGGTCTCCCACTTCCGCATCGGCCTCCTGCTGGGCGGCGGCGGCATGGGCGTCGTCTACCGGGCGGAGGACCTCCAGCTCGGCCGGCCGGTGGCTCTCAAGTTCCTCGCCCCGGAGCTCGTCCGCGACCCGGTCTCGAAGACCCGCTTCTTAAACGAGGCGCGGGCGGCCTCCGCCCTCGACCATCCCAACCTCTGCACCATCCTGGAGGTGGGCGAGAGCGAGGAGGGTCTCCTCTTCCTCGCCATGCCTCTCTACGAGGGCGAGAGCCTGGAACGGCTGCTGACCGAAGGCCCCCTCTCCGTCGAGCAGGCCCTGGACGTCGCGGCCCAGACCGCCCGCGGCCTCGCCAAGGCCCACCAGGCCGGCATCGTCCATCGAGACGTCAAGCCGCCGAACCTCTTCCTGACCGAGGACGGCGTCGTCAAGATCCTCGACTTCGGAATCGCCAAGCTCACCGGCCAGGCGGGCCCCACCCTCTACGGGGTCCTCCTCGGCACCCCTTCCTACATGGCGCCGGAGCAGACCCGGGGCGAGGAGATCGACCCCCGGGCCGACGTCTGGTCGCTCGGGGTCGTCCTTTACGAGATGCTCGCCGGGCGGCGGCCGTTTAAAGGCGGCAGCGGCACCGCGGTGGTGCATGCCGTGCTCCACGAGACCCCGGAGCCCCTGGCGCGCCTGCGCCCCGAGGTGCCGCCCGAGGTGGCGCGGATCGTCTCCCGCATGCTGGCGAGAGACCCGAAGCAGCGCTATGCGGATGCCAGCGAAGCGCTCGCCGACCTGCGGCACGCCCAGGGCCTGACGACCACGGGCATCACGGGCATCACGGGGATGCCGAGCCCCCTTTCCGGGCCCGACGCCGGCCGGCGGGCGGGGCGGCGCGTCGCCCTGGCCCTCCTCGTGCTCGCCCTGGCCGGTGCCGCCGTGGTGGGCCTCCTCGCCTGGCGCCGGAGCGCGGAGGCGCCGGCCGCCCCGCCTCCGGGGTTCGCCCGCCTGACCGACTTCCCGGGGAGCGAGACCTCGCCCAGCCTCTCCCCCGAAGGCACCTTCTTCGTCTACTCGAAGCCGGTGGACGGCAAAGCCGACATCTTCCTCCAGCGGGTGGGGGGCGGCAGCACCCCCATCGACCTGACCCCGAGCTCGCCGGCCGACGACATCCAGCCCGCCTACTCGCCCAACGGCCAGCAGATCGCCTTCCACTCCGAGCGGGACGGCGGCGGCATCTTCCTCATGGGGGCGACGGGCGAATCGGTGCGCCGGCTGACCGACTTCGGCTTCAACCCGACCTGGTCCCCGGACGGCCGGCAGATCGCCTTCGCCACCGAGGGCGCCTTCGATCCCGCCTCCCGCTTCTCGCGGAGCCAGATCTTCCGGGTCGACGTGGCGACCGGGGTGAGCCAGCCGGTCCCCATCCCGGACGGCGTCCAGCCCTCCTGGTCCCCCCAGGGCGGGCGGCTCGCCTACTGGGGCCTCGCGCAGCCGGGGGGAAGGCGGGCGATCTGGACCGTCGACCTGGCCGGCGGCGCTCCGGTGACGGTGGTCGACGACGCGTTCTACAACTGGAGCCCGGTCTGGTCGCCGGACGGAAGATACCTCTACTTCGCGAGCGACCGGGGCGGCAGCATGAACCTCTGGCGGGTGCCGATCGACGAGCGCTCGGGCAGGGTGCTGGGCGTCCCGCAGCCGATCACCACCCCCTCGGTGTGGAGCGCTCTCCCCACCTTCTCCCACGACGGGCGCCTCCTGCTCTACGCCACCAAGGACGATCGCAGCTTCGTCGAGCAGGTCCCCTTCGACCCCCAGCGGGGCCGGGTGACGGGGCCCCCCGCCCTCGTCTTCCAGGGCGCCCGCGCCATCTTCTCCTGCGACATCTCCCCCGACGGCGTTCTCTTGGCCCTGGAGTCCGATTCGCCCCAGGAGGACCTCCTCCTGGTCCGGCGCGACGGCGGCGATCCGCGGGACCCGCGGCAGCTCACCAACGATCCCGCCCACGATCGCGCCCCGCGCTGGTCGCCGGACGGCCAGCGCATCCTCTTCTCCTCGAACCGCAGCGGCAATTATGAGGCCTGGACGATCCGGCCCGACGGCAGCAATCTGACCCAGGTGACGAACGTCACCGGCGAGCCGGTGGGCGATCCCTCCTGGGCCCCGGACGGCCGGCGGATCGCCTTCACCGAGGGTCGCCGGGGGACCGGCATCCTCGATCTCGCGGCCCCCCCCTCTCCCCCGCGGGTGCTCCCGCGGGCCGCGGGGGACCAGGTCCTCGGCCGCGTCGCCTGGTCGCCGGACGGGCGTTCCCTCGCCGGGATGCTGCTCCGCAAGGACGAGTCACCGGTGCCTGGGGTCGTCCTCTGGTCGCTGGCGGACAACACCTACCGGCGCTTGACGGCGACCGGAGAGAGCCCGGAGTTCTTCCATGGCGGGAAACGGATTCTCTTCAGCCAGCCGGACGCGATCCGGCTCGTCGACCTGGCCAGCGGCGAGGAGCGCACCCTGCTCTCCCCACCGCTCCATTCCTCCTACGTGAGCGCGAGCGTCGGCCCCGGCGACCGGATGCTCTGTACGGTGCGGACCACCAACGAAGGTGACATCTGGAGCCTGTCGCTCCCCGACCCCGCTGGCCGTCCGTGACCGGCTGCGCTTGAGCGCCTCACCCGCAGATCGAGTCGCCCTGGGCGTTGCCGCCGTCGTTGCCGTTGGCCTGGGTGAAGGTGTGCCGGGCGAGGGCGGCGGCGCCCAGCACTCCGGCGAGGAGCGGATCGTTCAGGCTCTGAATCGTTTCGCGGTTGAGGGTCAGGCGGCGGGGGCTCTTCGTGCGGCTTCCCTGTTGGGGAGCCTGGTCCTTCTTCTTCATGGGGTCTCCTTTCGAGACGATCGGCGAGGTGCGTCACGTACCCGCCTACCTTCTAATGTGCGGGCCGAGAAGATTGTCGCGCCCGGGGCGCCAGTCACCAGCGCCGGTCACCAGCGCACGTGGCCGGCGATCAACCCGCTCGCGGCCGAGCGGTCGATGGGCCGGGAAAAGAAGTAGCCCTGGCCGTACTGGCAGGAGAGGCCGCGGAGCCGCGAGACCTGCTCGGCGGTCTCCAGGCCCTCCGCCGCCACCCCCATGCCGAGGGTGCGCGCCAGGGTGACGATCGTGTGGACGATCTCCGAGCGCCCGCCGCTGTCGCCCGTGTAGCTGACGAAGGAGCGGTCGATCTTCAACGCATCCATGGGCAGCCGGTGCAGGTAGCTCAACGAGGAGTAGCCGGTGCCGAAGTCGTCGATGTAGAGCTTGACCCCGAGGTCGCGGAGCTGGGAGAGCTTGGCGAGCGCCGCCTCGCCGTGGTCCATGATCGTGCTCTCCGTCATCTCCAGGTGCAGGCTGCCGGTCTGCACCTGGGTCTCGCGGAGGATCTTCTTCAACCGCTTGATCAGGTCGACCTGCATGAACTGCTTGCCGGAGAGGTTGACGCTCACCGGCACCGGCCGGTCCGGCCGGTAGAGCGACTGCCACTCCGCGAGCTGGCGGCAGGCCTCGCGCAACACCCACCAGCCGATGGGCACGATCAACCCGGTGTCCTCGGCGATCGAGATGAAGGACTCCGGCTGGAGCAGGCCGCGGACCGGGTGGTTCCAACGCAGGAGGGCCTCGAAGGCCTCGAGCTCGCCGGTCGTCAAGGAGACGATCGGCTGGTAGTGGACCTCGAACTCCTCGCGCTCGATCGCCCGCCGGAGGTCGTTCTCGAGCTGGAGGAGGGCGACCGCCCGGTCGTGCATGTGGCGGTCGAAGAGGGCGTGCCGGTCCTTGCCGGCGGCCTTGGCGCGGTACATCGCCGTGTCGGCGTCGCGCAGCACGTCCTCCGGGCGCTCGTAGTCGCAGCTGGCGCCCAAGGCGATCCCCAGGCTCATGGTGGCGAACACCTCGTGCCCGCGCAGGTTGAAGGGCTCCGCCAGCTCGCGGTTGACCCGCTGCGCCACCCGGGTCGCCTGGGTGCCGTCGGCGACGTCGTCTAAGAGGATGGCGAACTCGTCGCCCCCGAGCCGGGCGACGGTGTCGCCGGGGCGGAGAAGGGACTCCAGCCGGCGGGCGACGGCGACCAGCAGCTCGTCGCCCACGTGGTGGCCGAGGCTGTCGTTGACGTTCTTGAAGCGGTCGAGGTCCAGGAAGAGCACCGAGTAGGGGTGGCCGCCGCGCCGCCGGGCGTGGGCGATCACCATGCTCAGGCGGTCCAGGAAGAGGGCGCGGTTCGGCAGGCCGGTCAGGGAATCGTGGAAGGCGTCGTGCTGGAGCCGCTTTTCGGCGAGCTTGCGGGCGGTGATGTCCGACTGCGAGCCCGCCATCCGGTAGGCCTCCCCCGAGCCGTTGCGCACCGCGATGCCGCGGGAGAGGACCCAGCGGTAGGTGCCGTCCTTGTGGAGCATCCGGTGCTCGCTCTTGAAATGCGGGGTGCCTCCCCCCTGGTGGGCGGAGATCTCGGCCTTCAAGATCATGACGTCGTCGGGGTGCACCCGGGAGAACCACTCGCGCGGCTCCTCGCCGATCTCCCCATCTTCGAAGCCGAGCATGGACTTCCAGCGCGGCGAGAAGTAGATCCGGTCGGTCTTCAAGTGCCAGTCCCAGAGTCCGTCGTGAGCCCCCTGGACCGCCAGGGCGTAGCGCTCCTCGCTCTCCCGGAGCGCCACCTCCGCCTGCTTGCGCTCGATGGCATAGCGGATGGAGCGGCCGAGGAGCGAGCTCTCGATCTGGCGCTTCTGGAGATAGTCCTGGGCCCCCAGGCGGACCGCCGCGGTGGCCAGGTCCTCGTCCTCGACCCCGGTCAGCAGCACGATGGGGAGCTCGGGGGCCTGCGCCTTGATCCGGCTCAAGGAATCGAGGGAGCAGTGCACGCTGTCGGGGAGCGAGACGTCGAGCAGGACCACGTCGATAGGGACGTCATGGGCGTCGGGAGACGCCGAGAGGAGCTCCAGGGCTTTGGCGATGCGGTCGACCGTGGTGAGGCGGAAGGGCCCGAAGGGCGCTTTCTCCAGCAACCGGCGGACGAGGTCGGCATCCGCACGGCTGTCCTCCACCAGCAGGATCTGGATCGGTCGATGAATCACGTAAGCCCCTCCCCAGTAGTCGGCCCGACCAGGCCGTACGAACGACATGCCAGCACAAACAGCATAAGTACTGATACGAGAGTATCCTACCATATCCTCTCTCGCATCGACCAGTTCTCCGTTCTATTCTTCTTTTATCTCCCTTCGGGGGTCGGAATCGTGAAATAGAAGGTCGACCCCTGGCCGGGCTCGGACTTCACCCAGATCCGTCCCCCATGGCGCTCGACGATCCGCCGGCAGGTCGCGAGCCCCAGGCCGGTGCCGGGGACGTCCGGCTGCAGGCGCTTGAAGGGAATGAAGATCGACTCCGCCTCCGCCGGGTCGATGCCGATGCCGTTGTCGTGGACGGAGAAGACCCAGTGCCCGTCCGCCCGGGCGGCGGAGAGGAAGACCCGGGGCGCCTCGCTCCGGCGGTACTTGACGGCGTTGCCGATCAGGTTCTGGAGGAGCCGCTCGATCTGCACCGGATCGCCGTGGATCGGCGGCAGCGGGGAGTGGGTGACGGTCGCTCCGCTCTCCTCGATGGCGGCGCCCAGGCTCGCCAGGGCGCCCTCCAGGAGCTCCTCGACGTCGACGGTCTGGAACGGCCTCTCGCGGCTCTCCATGCGGGCGAGCGAGAGGAGGTCGTCGATCAGGTCCTGGAGCCGGCGGGCGCCGCCCGCCATGCGGGCGAGGATGCGGTCGGCCTCGGGGTCGAGCTTGCCCGCGTAGTCCTCCTGGAGGAGCCGGGCGTAGCGCTCCATCGTCCGGGCGGGCTCCTGCAGCTCGTGCGAGGCCATCGAGGCGAACTGCTGGAGGTCGTCGTTCGAGCGCCGCAGCCGGGTGGCGCGGCGCTCCTGGTCCTCCTCGGACTGCTTGCGCGAGGTGACGTCCTCGACCAGGCCGTCGATGCGGACCAGGGCCTCGGCGTCGCGGACGACCGTCCGGATCACCTGGACCCAGATCGGGCGGCCGTCGGCGCGCTCGAGCCGGACCTCCCGCGCCGCCCCCCCCTCGCCGCGGTCCGGCTTCGCCGTGCCGAGGCTCCGCGTCTCCTCCCCGGTGACGAGGGCGGTCAGGTCGAGGCGCTCGGCGTCCTCCAGGCTCTCCAGCCCCAGCATCTGCAGGAAGGCCGGGTTGGCGTTGAGCAGGCGCCCGCCGGTGGTGGCGCTGAAGACCCCGAACCGCGCCTCGGTCAAGAGCGACTCCAGGCGGGCGGCGCGCGGGTGGCGCCGGGGCCGGCTCTGCTCGAGCGCCGAGCGGACCGCGAGCGGCAGCCGCAGGAAGTTCCCCGTCCGCTTGGGCAGATAGTGATCCACCCCCAGCCGGACCGCCTTGCCGCTCACCTCCTCGTTGCCGTGGCGGGTGAACAGGATGACCGGGATCTCGGGCCACTCCTCCTTGACGAAGCCGAGGACGGCCAGCCCCTCGGCCCAGGCCAGCTTCTGCTCGACGACGACGAGATCGAAATCTTTTCTCGCGCAGGCCTGGGCGAATCCCAGCGCATCGGATATCTCTTGAATGTTGATATGTACCAATTCACCTTGCAGTACGATTTTCGTCAGGGCGCGGTCCTCCGAGTCGTCGTCGATCAACAAAAGCGAAGGTCCGCGGTCGTTCACCCGGCCACACTAGCAACAAGAAGCGTGCCATCACCATTCATCTATGGTTATAATCTCGTCTATACCTTGTGGCATAGAACGTAGGTGGCCCGGATGGACTTCGAAGACTCTTCGGAAGATCGCGCCGAGCGCCTGATCGCTCGTTGGCGGCGGCGTGGGATCGCCTGGACGGCCCTGGCGGGGATCGGCCTGCTCCTCGGGGTCGGGCTCCTCCCCACGCTCGAAGGCCGGGGCGCTCCCCCGGGGTTCCCCCGGATGCTAGTCTGGAGCGCCGGCTCGGCCGTGCTCGCCCTGCTCCTCGCCGAGGTCTGGATGCACCAGCAGCGGCTCGGCCGGGAGATGCTGGGGATCGCCTCCTGGCCCCGGTTCGCCTCGAAGGATCCCGAGGCCCTCCTCTCGCACCTGCTCGCTCACGCGGCCGGCCTCCTCGAAGCCCCCCGCGTGCTCCTCGTCTGGGAGGAGACCGACGAGCCCTGGCTCCATCTCGCCCACCGCGCGGGCGGCAGCCTCGAGAGGCTGCGGGAGGCGCCCACGACCTTCCCGCTCCTGGTCGCCGAGCCGCTCGCCGACACCAGCTTCTTCACCCGGGGCGCCCGCGGCCGGACCCCGGCCGCGGTCTGGTACCGCTCGGCCCAGGCCCAGGGGCTGGAGCTCTGGCGCGGCACCCCCGTGGGCCCCGATCTCTGTCGCCGCTTCGCCATCGACCGGGTGGCCTCCTGGCCGCTCAAGGCGGAGAGGGTGGAAGGCCGGCTCTTCGTCCTCGACAAGAAGGGCTTCGAGAAGGACCACCTCCTCTTGGGCGAGATCGTCGCCCGGCGGATCGCCGCCGAGCTCGATCAGTTTTACACCACCCGGCAGCTGCGGAGCGGGGCGGTCGCCGAGGAGCGGATCCGGCTCGCCTGGGACCTCCACGACGGCATGCTGCAATCGCTGACCGGCGCCGCCCTGCAGCTCCAGGCCCTGGCCCGGCTGCTGCCGGAGGACCCGGCGGCGGCGCGGACCGAGCTCCTCGCGATCCAGCGGCTGATCGCCGGCGACCAGCGGGACCTGCGTTTCTTCATCGAGGAATTGAAACCCGCCTCGCCCCAGGCGCTCGCGCTCGGCGGAGAGACCGGCCTCGAGGTCCGCTTCGAGGAGCTGAGAGAGCGGCTCCATCGCCTCTGCGGGCTCGAGGTCGAGCTCCACTTCACCGGCATCGACGGCGAGCTCCCCACCTACCTCGCGCGCCAGCTCTACCGCCTGCTGCGGGAGGCCCTCTTCAACGTGGCGCGCCACGCCGGGGCCTCCACCGCCCGGGTGGAGGTCGCCTGCCAGGACCGGGTGCTCGCCGTGACCGTGACCGACAACGGCCGCGGCTTCCCCTTCAAGGGCCGCTACGAGCACGAGGACCTCCGCCGCCAGAAGCTCGGCCCGGTGAGCCTGAAGGAGAGGATCGCCGCCCTCGGCGGCTCGCTCGCCATCGACTCCGCCGATGGCCGGACCCGGATCGAGATGAGCCTGCCCATGGTGGTGGCGGGGGGGAGCCGCTGATGGCCGCGCCGACCCGGATCGTCGTCGTCGACGACCACCCTCTCATCTTGGAAGGGCTGGAGAAGCTCTTCCGGCTGGAGCCGGACCTCGACCTGGTGGCGAAATGCGTCAACGCCAAGGAGGCGCTCGAAGCCGTGCGCGCCCACCGGCCCGACCTCCTGATCCTCGACCTCCGGCTGCCGGGCCGGCGGGGCCTCGAGGTCCTGGAGGAGATCCAGCGCGAGGGGCTCTCCACCCAGACCATCCTGCTGACCGGGGGGATCACCGAGTCCGAGCTGGTCGAGGCGCTCCGCCTGGGAGCGCGCGGGGTGGTGCTCAAGGAGATGGCGCCCGAGCTCCTCGTGCTCTGCATCCGCAAGGTGCGCTCGGGCGAGCTCTGGCTGGAGAGCGGCCTCCTCGGCCGGGCGGTCGAAGGGATGCTCAACCGCGACGGGGTCGCCGGCCGCGGCCGCCGGGCCCTGACCTCCCGCGAGGTCCGCATCGTGCGCATGGCGGCCACCGGCCTCCACAACAGAGAGATCGCCGACGAGCTCTCGATCACCGAGGGGACGGTCAAGGTCCACCTGCACAACATCTACGAGAAGCTCGAAGTCACCGGCCGGGTCGAGCTGACGAACTACGCCCGCGATCAGGGCTGGGTCTAAAAGAGAGCCCGCCTTTCAGCCCAATCCGCCGAGGAGGGAACGCAGGCGCCCCGCGAGGCGTCCGCGGAGCGGGTGCCGGAGATCCTCGATCTCCTGCTGGTGGGAGGCGACGACACCCCGCAGGCGGTGGGCCTCGGCGAGTACCCGGTCGCGCTGCTCCAGGAGCGACAGCCGCTCCACCGCCATCTCGGCCGCCTGGGCGATGAGCTGGTCCCGCTCCTCTTCGCGAGCCCGGAGGTCGCCCTCCAGCCGGTCGACGTGCCGCTTCAAGTCGGCCGCCCCGTAGTTGGCGGGAGAGAGCCCGAGCGTGCGCCGGGTCGGCACCGATTTCGTCCATTCTGCCGGGCTCGCCAGCCCTGCCGGGGACACTTCCGCCATCGCCTGGCGCAGGATGAGGAAACGTTCGGCCCACGACTCCCGCCGCCAGCGCTCGCGCTGCTCGCGCGGCGCCGCCGGCCCCTCCGCCAGGGCTTCCGCGATCCGCGCGGCAAACTCCTCGGGCGTCCGCGCCACCGCCACCCCGGGCCCCAGGCCGCGCAGCTCGGGGAGGTCGGTCGCCACCACCGGCAGCCCGGCCGCGAGCATCTCGTAGACCTTGACCGGGTTGGTCGCCTCGGTCAGGGCGTTGACCCGGAAGGGGATGATGCCGACGTCGAAGCCGCTCGCCACCCGCGGCAGGTCCGAGTAGGCGAGCTCCCCGAGGAAGGTGACGTTGGGCAGGTCGCGGAGAGCCCGGACGTCCCCCTGGTAGGTGTCGCCGACGAGCCAGAAGTCCCACTCCGGCCGCGCCGCCGCGAGGGCCGCCACCAGCGGGCCGTCGAACCATTCGTGGATGCCGCCGAAGAAGCCGACGACCGGCCGGCCGCCCGCAGGCCGGCGGCTGGCGGCGGGACCGAAGTGCTCGGGGTCGCAGGCGTTCGGCAGCAGCAGGCAGCCCGGGTGGTGCGGCGCGAGCTTGGCGTGAAGGCGGACCGAGGAGGCCGCCACGAGGTCGGCGGTGGCGGCGAGCGCGACCTCCTCCTCCGTCCAGGAGGCATGATCGGCGAAGGCCGAGAACTCGTCCATGCAGTCGAACAGGAGGGCGCCCGAAAAGGCGCTCCGCGCCGCCTCGGCGAGCGGCCGCCAGAAGGGGTGGTGGACGACGATCCAGACGCCCGCGAGAGGGTGCTCCGCCGCCAGCTCGGCGAGAGCGGCGAGGGCGCCCCGGACATCGGCGGGAGAGAGCCGGTCGCGGTAGGGGTCGAGGCCGGGATTCCCCGGCAGGTCGACCGCCCAGATCCCGCTCTCGACCGGGCGCGGAGGCCGCGGCCGCCCGGTCAGCCGCAGGCCGGCGTAGTAGACCCGTTCGCCGGCCCGGGCGAAGCAGCGGGCGAGCTGCTGCGGCCGTTGGACGCGGAAATCCCATTCGATGATGGGCAGGAAGAGGACAGGCGCGCCGTGCATGAGCGGGTCCAGGGTCCGATGAAACGCAGGACTTGAAGAATCAGTTTACCGCAGGCCCGCTCCCCACGGTTATGATCCGGCCCGCGATGAGCGAGGCACCCCCGTCTTCCCCGGCATCCCCGTCTTCCCCGGCGGGCCCCGCGGTCAACTCGCGCGAGTACTGGGAGGACCGTTTCGCTGCCGACTGGGCGGCGCACGGCGGCTACGAGCAGTCGCGGGTCTTCATGGACCTCCTCGTCCACTACCTGCCCGCCGCGATCTTCGAGGAGATCGCCGCCGGGGCCCTCTCGCTCCTCGACTGCGGCTGCGCCACCGGCGACGGCACCGCGGTCCTCCGGGAGCGCTTCCCGGGCTCTCCGGTCGCCGGCTGCGACTGGAGCGCGGGGGCGATCGCGACCGCCCGCGACCGCCATCCCGGGATCGAATTCTTCACCGCCGATTTCACCACCCTCGACCGCCCGGCGGACGTCCTCCTCTCCTCCAACTGCTTCGAGCACCTGGAGCGCCCGCTCTCGGCGCTCTCCCGGCTGCTCTCCCTCGCCCGCCGCTGGGTGCTGCTCCTCGTCCCCTTCTACGAGGGCTACCCGCCCCACCCGGAGCACGTGCGGGTGGTGCACGCGGCGACCTTCCCGGAGCGGCTCGACGGCTGGGTATTGGAGAGCCGCATCGTCATCCCCCCCTCCCCGGTCTGGGCCGGCGAGCAGGCGCTCCTCCTCTACCGGCCGGTCTCCGCCGAGGAGCAGGCCGCGGCCGGCGCGGCCCTCGACCTGGAGCGCGAGGCCGAGGCCCTCCGCGCGGCTCTCGCCGCCACCCGGGAGCTGGCCGCGGCGCGGGCCGACGCCCTCGGCAAGGCCGAGCGCCAGCTCCTCTGGCACGAGCGGGGCCTGGCCGAAGCGCGGCAGGAGGCCGAGAGCGCCCGCGCCGCGGCGGCGGAACGCCTGGGCGAGCTCGGCCGGCTGCGCGCGGAGCAGGCGCGGCTCGCCGACGATCACCAACGGCTCGCCGATGGCCACCAGCAGCTCATCGCCGTGCACCAGGAGCTCGCCGCCCGCGCCGGAGCGCTCACCGGCTCTCTCGCGGTGGGGCTCGTGCTCCGGGGGTGGCGCCTGGCCGACCGGCTGCTGCCCGACGGGACCCGGCGCCGCCGTCTCCTCCGCGGTGCCCTCTCCGCGGCCCGCCGGGCGGCAGGGGCCGGCCGGCCCCAGGCCATACCGGCGATATCGGCCGCCGCGCCTGTCCTGTCCCCCCTCTCCGCGGCGCCGCCCCCCGAGCCCTCCGAGCCCTCCGAAGCTCCCGTCCCCGATCCGCTCGACGAGCTGCGACGCTTCGCGGAGACGGTCGAACGGACCGGGGCGGAGACCGTCGTCGCCCTCTTCTCCGGCACCCAGCTCCGCGAGGACGAAGGGCAGCGGCCCACCCAGCTCGCCCTGGAGCTCGCCCGGCGTGGCATCCCCGTGGTCTTCGTCTACTGGCGCTGGAGCCCGGCCGAGCGCTGCCCGCAGGACCAGCTCTCCCAGGGCATCCTCCAGATCCCGGTCGACGCCGTCCTGGGCTCCCCCGGCTCTCTCGCCGCGGCCTTCGCCGGCCGCCGGCGCATCGCCCTCTTCGAGTTCCCCTACCCCGGCTTCTTTGAGCCCTTGGCCGTCCTCAACGGAGCCGGCTGGATCACCGTCTACGACGCGATCGACGACTGGGAGGAGTTCCACCGGGTCGGCCAGGCCACCTGGTACGAGGAGGGGTTCGAGCGTCACCTGGCGACCGCCGCCGACGCGGTCTTCGCCGTCACCCCACCCCTCGCCGAGCGCCTGCGCGGCCTGGGGGCCGACCGGGTCGAGGTCGTGCCCAACGGGCTGCGGCCGGGGCTCGAGGTCGTGCGCGAGGCGCGCGAGACCGAGCGGGGCGAGGTCACCGTGGGCTACTTCGGCCACCTTTCGGAGGCCTGGTTCGACTGGCGGCTCGTCACCGCCGCCGCGCGGCTGCGGCCGGCCTGGCGCTTCTTCCTCATCGGCTACGGGCAGGAGCCCGAGTGGGAGTCCGGGCTCCCCGAAAACATCGTCCTCCTCGGCAAGCAGCCGCAGAGCGAGCTCGCCGCCTGGGCCGCGGGCTGGGACGTGGCGATCGTCCCCTTCCGACCTGAGCGCCTGGCCGCCGGTGCCGACCCGATCAAGACCTACGAGTACCTGGCCCTCGGCCTCCCCGTCGTCGTGACCGCCGTCGCGCCGCCCCCCGGCGCCTCGGGGCTGGTGGCCAGGGTGGAGGGAGTCGCGGGCTTCCTCGCCGGGATCGAGGAGGCGGCGCGGCGCCGCCATGCCGAGGGAGGGGAGGAGGAGCGGCGCGCCTACGCCGCCGCCTGCACCTGGGAGCACCGCGTCGACGCTCTCCTGGCAGCGGTGAGCGGGGCGAGCCAGCGGATCGGCGAGAAGCGGCGACTCTTCGCGGAGATGCCTTGAGCGCCCTGCCGCCCTTGAAGGTCCTCTTCGTCTACAAGTACCTGACTCCGGGGGGAGTCGAGGCCGTCCTCGTCACCCGGCTGGAGGAGCTCGGCCGGCTGGGAATCGAGGCCCACGCCTGGTTCTTCGCCGAGATCGGGGGGCCGGAGGGCCGGGCGATGTTCGCCGCCGTGACGGACCGGGTCCACCTGGGGAGCCCGGAGAGCTGCCTGGAGCTCGCCCTTGAGGGCGGCTTCGACCTCGTGAGCACGATCGACAGCGAGGAGATCTTCCCCGCCTTCCTGGAGACACCGCGGCGGGAGCTGCCGCCGCTGATCGTCGAGGCCCACTCGGCCTACCGGCCCAACGTCGGCTACCTGGAGCGGCTCGGCGCGCTCCGGCCCGCCGCCGTCCTCGCCCCCTCCGAGCACCAGGCCAGGTTCGTGCGCGAACGCTCGGGCGCCGTGGTCCACGTCGTCCCCAACCCCCTGCGCCGGACCTTTCTCGCCCCTGCGGCCCCCTTCTCCCCCGCTCCCCCGCGCCCGGTCGTTGCCTTCGTGGGCCGACTCGACGAGCACAAGAACTGGGAGGGGTTCCTGGAGGTCGCGAGCCTCCTCGCCGCTCCCGGCTTCGAGATCTGGATCGTCGGCCAGCCGGTCGGCCCGGCCGGCGCCGCGGACCTCCTCCGCCGTGCCCGGGAGCTCGGGCTCTTGAGCCGGCTGCGCTGGTTCCACGCCCTGCCGCACGCCGCCATGCCCGCCCTCTTCGACGCCGTCCGCGACTCGGGCGGGGCGACGGTCACCACCTCGCGCGGGGAGTCGTTCGGGATGACCGTAATCGAGGCCATGGCCCGGGGCTGCCCGGTCCTCGTCCCCGCCGAGGGGCCGTTCACCGAGATCGTGACGGACGGCGAGACCGGCGCTTTCTACTCCCCTGGCGACATGGGAGCGGCGGCCGAGTCCCTCGATGCCCTCCTCCAAGATCCCGAGAGGCGGCAGGCGCTCGGCCGGCGGGCGCGGGAGGAGGCCCTGGCGCGTTTCGCGCCCGAGGCCGCCCTGGCGGTGCTCGCCGAGCGCCTGCGGGCCGCGGCAAAACCCGTAGGAGGAACCTCGCCCGCCGAGGACGATACGCTCGCCGGCGTGCCGCCGCAGGGGAGCGGCGAGCGCGAGAGCGAACGCTGGAACGACGAGTGGCTCGCCTACCTGCGCCGGGAATGGGAGCAACAGCTCACCCCCTACACGGCCTACCCACAGACTCCTCCCCTCCCGGCTTCGCCGCTCGCGATGATGAGCCTGGAGCTCGGCTTCGGCGCTCCGCTCTCCCTCTACTGCGACCGCGACGCCCTGGCGGGACGGCGCGTCATGGAGATGGGTTGCGGTTGCGGCAACCTGGGCAAGCTCCTGGGGCGCTACGTGGAGAGCTACCTGGGATCGGACTACAGCCCCCTGGCGCTCCAGGTCGCCCGGCTGGTGTCACCAGCGAACTGCTCCTACGTCCACGTCGCCGACCGCGACGGGCTCGCGCCCTTCTTCGCCGCGGTCGATACCGTCGTCGGCCGTTACTTCTGGATCCATCAGAACTTCGAGCAGGGGCGTTTCAACCTCCAGTTCCTGAGCCGCTTCCTGAAACCCGCGGGGAGGCTCTACGCGGATTTCTACTGGCCCGACCCGGCCATTCCGCAGGGCGTCGTCCTCTCCCCCGACCAGCCGCTGTCGCGGCGGTATCCTTCCGCCACCTTCCGCTACACGAGCGAAGCCGTGGCGCAGCTCGTCGACGGCCTGCCGTTCCGTCTGCTGCGGGAGGAGGTCGTGCTGGAGATGCAGCGGCGCTATGTGGTGCTGGAGCGGATTTAGGAAGAGAGCAAGAGAGGCCCGGCGTGCGCCGGGCCTCCGTTCCGGTCACCGAGGCGCCGTGATCTGCTCGAACCGAGCCGCGAGCTCTTCGAGCCTGGCTTTGAGGGCCGCGATCTCCGCGTCTCGCGCGGCGATCTCCTGATGGAGCCCCTGGATCGCGGCGAAGGCGACGCCGGCGCTGTCCGTGACCGAGATCCCCTTGTCGTCGTTTCCCACCTTGAAGGCGGCGAAGAAGTCCTCGGACATCGGGCCGACATGCCGGACCCCGGGATCCGCCTTGTAGTGCCAGCTCGTGATCGGGAGGTCGAGGACGCGCCGCAGCACGTCGCGTGAATCGACCGGGCTGAACTCCTCCTTGATCGTGCGACTCGAGCCCGGAGTCACCGTTCCCGCGACCGTCAGATTGCCGGCTTGGGTGAGAACGAACTCGTTGACGGCGTCGCCGACATCCGAGAGGATCAACGTGGCGTTGGAGTTGACCAGAGCCCAGGTCACGCCGGTGCCGAAGGCGCTGGTGTCTTCGAGATTCACCTGCACGCCGCCGTTATTGGAAAACTGGCCGAGGACGCGGAACGCCGCCGTGCCGCTGGTCTCCTTGACCAGGAGCTGGGTGGTCCCGTCCGAACGCGCGACGTGGAGCGAGGCGGAAGGGCTGGCCGTGCCGACGCCGACGTTGCCGCTGGCGTTGATGTCGATCGAGCTCGTGGGCGCGCCGGGCCGGATGCGGAAGGGCAGCCGCGAGCCCCCGGTCAAGTCGCGGACGAAGAAGTTGGCCTCGTTGCCGGCGACGTCCCAGGTTTGGGCCGTGAAGCCGCCCGAGCTGTTCTGCTCCAGCCGCAGGGCCGGGGTGTTGCCGGTCGCGACGTGGATGTCCAGGACCGGCGTCGCCGTCCGCAGGCCCAGCCGGCCGGTCGAGTCGACGAAGATCGAGTTGGTGGGGGCGCTGCCGGTGACCGTCACGGGGACCGTGGCGGCGGTGATGTCCTCAATCGAGAACTTGTTCGCCCCCCCGGAGGCCGAGTCGTTGGCGGTGAGCTGCCAATCGTGGTTGGCGAAGCCGGTACCAGTCGAGGTGTCGTCGAACTTGATCCGGGTGTTGTTCTCCTTGAGCCTTATGGTGTCGAAGCCGAAACTCTCGTTGACGACGCAGTCGAGCCCGACGCAGGCGCTGCCCTGGACGATCAGGTCGTCGGCGATCACCTGGTCCTTGGCGATGATGTTGGTCAAGCCTCCGCCGCTCGTCCCGGCCTTGGACTGGCGGGTCGGCTTCGTCCGCGCCTCGGTCTGGCCGGCGGTGACGAAGGCGCCGCCCTCGATCCGCAGCTGACCGAACTCGATGGCCGACTTCGGGAGCCGGCCGGCCAACTGGGCCAGGGCCGCCTCGTCGCC